>JAIWHJ010000314.1:0-3395 GCA_048629695.1 Promethearchaeota archaeon | reverse complement strand
ATCGACCAAATCTAACCTAAATCTGAGCGCCTAGATGGGAAAGTTATTTCGTCCCTGTCCCTTAGCTCACAATTGAAATGATGGAATAATGGCGTTGCAAAAAGTCGGAATGCATTCAGGTGTCATTTCAACCTGAGCGAGAAACGACAAGTTGTCGGGACTTTTTTCCGAGTGCATCAAGCATAGTTTGAGAAAGGATTGATGTCAAGTTGCCCCTAAGGGTTCGCCCAAAAATAATTTTTGGGCGAACCCTTAAGACTGTAAAGAAACGAGTATGAGAAAAACCTCGCATAAAAACATTTAGTTTTGTAAAATTTCTGCTGATAATAAAAAAACATATTTGATTATATTTATTATTAATAGGACTATTAAGAAATATGAGTCGCCCTTCTTTTTTTCATAAAACAAAAAAAATCGGAGATCTGCTGATTGACAGAGGTAAAATCCGGCAGAATCAGCTGGAAAGAGCCCTTTCTCACAAGTCCAATGTCCCTCATCACTTAGGCGATATCCTGATTTCCCTCGGCTTTATCAATGATGCGGACCTGATAAACGCATTATCTGAACAGCTTTCCCTGCCGGTATACGTGCCTGACCCTGAAGACATATTTCCGCCCTTTGAAATTTCTAAAATGTTTCACCGCGAACATCCCTTTGCCTTTGTAAAAAGGGATGAAGACAAATATTTGCTCCTTGTCAATAATCCATTTGACGAGGATATCTTCGCAGCTGTTGACATCATAATGGACTTTCCATACGAAATCCAGATAATGACGGAATCTCGTATCCGAAAAATATTGGATGAACATTATGACCTGTCGCTTGATGAACTGCCTGAAGAAGAATTTGCCGGAGAAGACTCGGATATTGACAAACTAAAGGATATGGCATCAGAGGCCCCTGTTATCAAGTATGTAAACAACCTGATAGATACGGCCGTTAATCAGCGGGCCAGCGATATCCATATGGAGCCTTTTGAGGATGGCCTGCGCATCCGTTTCCGGATAGACGGCATCCTTTATGACTACGAGATCCCGCCCCTTTCCATGCAGGCTGCGATAATCTCAAGGACAAAGCTTTTGGCCGCCTTGGATATTGCGGAACGGAGAGTGCCCCAGGATGGAAAAATTTCGATCCGCATTTCAGGCAAAGAGATTGATTTAAGGGTTTCAACCCTGCCGACTGTTCATGGTGAAGGAGTGGTTATCCGAATCCTCGAGCAGGCAAGCATTATCATTGACATGTCCCAGTTGGGCATGAAAGCGGACATAGAAAAACAATTCAAAAAAATTATTTCGCTTTCCGATGGAATCATGCTGGTTACAGGCCCGACAGGAAGCGGCAAAACAACTACTCTCTATTGTGCTCTTAATTTCATCAATTCCGAAAGCAATAAGATAATTACGGTAGAAGACCCGGTGGAATATCAGTTGCACGGGATAAATCAGATTCAGGTACGATCGGAAATAGGCCTCACCTTTGCCGCGGGACTGCGTTCCATTGTCCGGCAGGACCCGGATATAATCATGATTGGAGAAATTCGCGATCTGGAAACCGCGGAGATAGCCGTCCAATCCTCTCTGACCGGACATCTTGTTTTCAGCACCCTGCACACGAACGATGCCGTATCCGCAGTCATGCGACTGATCGACATCGGCGTGGAGAGCTTCCTGATCTCCTCATCTCTCCGGGGAATTCTTGCCCAGCGGCTTGTGCGGCGCATCTGCCCGAACTGCAGGGAGGCTCGCGGTAATGTTTCGGAATTCCTGGGCCACAAACCTGACGGAGAGGATTTTCAGCTTTTCGAGGGAAAGGGCTGTCAAAAATGTTCAAAGACCGGATATTCAGGCCGCATTGGTATTTATGAACTTTTAAGTGTTTCCGAGGCTGTGAGCAGGGGGATATCCAAGGGGCTTGACTTGATCGATCTGAAAAAAATAACCGAGCAGGAAGGCATGAAAACCATGTTTGCCGACGGGCTTGAAAAGGTCAAAAAGGGGGACACCACGTTTTCCGAATTAATTCGGGTGACCAGGGGATTGGAAGATGGGGCTCTATGATTATACGGCTGTGGACGCTGGAAATCAGGTAAAAGAAGGCACATTAGACGTGGCTGATACGGCTGCCGCCGCTAAAAAATTGATGATGCAGGGTCTGCGCCCCATTGAAATCCGGCAACACAGCAGAGACAAGAAGACCTCGCTTTCCCTGGATATATTTCGCGCAAAAAAAATAACTAAGACTGATATCACCTTTTTTACCAAGCAGATGGCCCTGCTCCTGAATGCCGGACTTTCACTGGATGCATCCTTAAGGACTATGAACCGGTACAGTGCCAAACCCGCATTCAGGGAATTCACCGGCCAACTGGAACGTAAGCTCAAGGAGGGCAAATCTCTTTCCCAGGCCCTGTCCGATTATCCCAAACATTTTTCTTCCATGTACATCAATATCGTCAGGGCCGGGGAAGAGGGAGGGATTTTGCCCTCCATGCTCCTGAAAATCAATGAATACCAGGCCGCATTTCAGGAACTCAGGCAGTTTGTCATCTCCTCCTCGATTTACCCTGCCATCCTTATGGTGACCGGAATTGTGTGCATCATGGTACTGTTCACCGTCATATTGCCGAGGTTTGAAATCCTTTTTAAGGATATGGGCACGGAGATAGCGTTGCACGTCAGGATAATGATGGATATTGCCAAATTTGTGAACAGCCATCTCATACTTACGCTTATCCTTTTGTTTGCCCCTCCGGCGGTTCTTGTCTGGTACCTGCGCACAGAAGACGGCAAAATGGCCTTTGACCGGTTCTCCATCAGAATGCCCATCCTGTCGGATTTCATCAGAGGAATGGAAACATCGAGAATTTTCAGAACCCTGGAGGTGCTCGTCAACAATGGAGTGCACCTTGCCACAGCTCTCAAGATCAGCAGCGGCGTGGCAGGGAACATGGAATACCAGCGGCTTCTGCAGCAGGCTACGCAAGCGCTTAAAGAAGGGCACAGGGTCGGACAGAAACTGAAAGGCCGGGGCCTGCTGCCGGATCTGGCTGCCGATCTCCTGTCCGTTGGGGAGGAGTCCGGCAGTGTAGGCTTAGTGTGCGGCCAGATAGCGGATCACTATGAAAATGAACTACGTGAAAAAATCAAAAGAATAATCTCGATGATCGAGCCCCTTTTCATTTTGATAATAGCCGTTGTGGCAGGATTTGTCGTAGTTTCCATGCTTTCCGTAATCTTGAGCATCAACGAGATTGCCGGATGAACGATTACACGGCAGAGTATTTTCAACCTCTTTTACCCTTGTGAATGTTTACAAGCCATGTCCATGAATCACGAAAATGCGAAAGGTTTTACTCTGATTGAGCTGTTGACCGTCCTTGTGATAGTGGGAGT
>JAIWHJ010000313.1:0-3397 GCA_048629695.1 Promethearchaeota archaeon | reverse complement strand
TCAGGGCGAGTGACTTTTACCACCCTATGTCCTATGTCGTTTGCCCTGAGCGCGTTCAGGTAAGCGAGCCTGCGAGACTCCGGATGCGCCGTTGGAGAATTCTTAGATTATACCATACCGGCCCGCATCTGGCGCTCCAGGCTGAGCCTGGCAAGGCCCAGGCAAAAAAATGCAAACCCCAGGAGCAATAAGGCCTCGAAAAGCACACAATTTATCTCGGCGTTTTGAACGAATATTTTCAAAAAACCTTTCAATCCCCATCCCAGCGGTGAAATATTGCTCAGTTCCCGCATCAGCGGCGGCATGGCGTAAACCGGAACCATGACCCCGCCGATAGCCGCCGCAATCACCACCGATATCGGTCCAAACATCAAGGCCTGTTCATAACTTTTTGCCACGCTGCCGAGCAACACGCCATAGCCGGTTGCAGCGCAGATAACACTGAGCAGCATAACACTGATTGTTAAATACTGCTCACCAAAGACAAACGAATCCGTACCCATAAGCGGCAAAAGCCAGCGGCCGAGAGCGACAATCAACCCAAACTGACACAAACATACCAGGCCAAAGGCGATGAGCTTGCCGATCAATAAAACCGAATAGCTCACCGGCAGCACCAGCATTCTCGCCAACGTGCCGTTCTGCCGTTCCCGCAGCAGGGAACCTGCCAGGGGAACCACAATAAAAAAAATGCCAAACATGGCCCAGGCCGGCACATTCTGCTGAACCGCGGTCGGCATGAGTAGACCAATCCCTTGTTTCTGTTCCACAACCTGAATCAGTGGCACGCCTATCTTTGATAAGTCAGGCAATGACATATCAATGCCGGGCGTGACCCATGCGCCCTCCCTTACCCTTCGTGCACGCAGTTCAAACAACCTTTTTACTACTTCCCGCATCAGGGTTTCCGTTTCCCAGCCCATCACAGCCAATCTGACGTTGCCGGTTATTGCCGACCTGAATCCGCCGCCCACTGACGGTTCAAACAGTATGCCGATTTCCGTCCCTGCAATCGGGACGGAAAGTTCCGGTTTCTCTCCTGACAGTATAATCCGTGACTTATGGCGCAACCCCTTGCGCAGTTTTTCCAAAGTACCTTTAAAGATGATTATTTCTGCCTGAAATACTCCGCTTTTAACCTCTTCCCAGGCTTGTTCACGGTTGTTACCATGATTAACAATAATTTGGGATGAGCTTTGTAAAACATCGGCTATATAGTCACCGAGTCCGCTCTGATCTTCATCAACCAGACAAATCCGCCAGTTCCGGTCACCCATAAGCTTCTGGGTATTATCCTGCACCAGCGTAATAACCAGCACCAGGACAGCCGGCATCACAAACAGGATCAGCATCCCGACACGATCCCGCCACAGGATAAGTAATTCCTTGTTGATGATTGCAATGAGTTTAACCATTACGATTGCACTATTTAGTCCCTAAGTTGTCTGCCGGTTAAGGAAAGATAAAGCTCCTGAAGGTTTCCGCACTGATGAATCCGGACTAAATCAGCCGGCGCCCCGTCGGCAATAACGGTTCCTTGGTCCAGAATCATCACACGGTCACACAACTCTTCCACCTCTTCCATATAATGAGTTGTGTACACCATGGCAGCACCCTGGCTTCGCAACCGGGACAGACGCTCAAGAATCATACTGCGGGACTGGGTATCAATACCAACCGTCGGCTCATCAAGATAAAGCAGCAGAGGCTGGTGCATAAGCGCTGCCGCAATATTCAATCTACGTTTCATGCCGCCTGAAAAAAAGGCTGTCCGCTCATCAGACTTCTTTGTCAGACCAACAAAATCCAGACAGAAATCGATCCTTTTCTTCTTTTCTTTGCCCTGTAACCCATAGAGGCTGCCCCAGAATTCTAGATTTTCCCGAGCGGAAAGTTGTTGATACAAGGCAATGTCTTGGGGAACCAGGCCGATTTTCCGCCGGATTTTCCGTACCTTACTCCTGTCGGATGTGTCATAATTACAGATTTTAACACTGCCGGACGATGGGACAAGCAAGGTGGACATGATGGAAACAGCAGTGGTCTTGCCTGCCCCGTTAGGCCCGAGAAGCCCCAGGATTTCACCACGGCGTATCTCAAGATCAAGACCTTGCAGGGCTGGTGTTGTATGGCCGGGATAATTTTTAGTCAGCCCCGCCACCTTCAGAATTATCTCGGAATTATGATACATTGGTAAAAAGTCAAGACGCCATCATGAAAAGAGGTGTAACAATCGGGTAAAAATACGCCTTTCCCGTTCCGCGCAATCTCGAATAATGTCTGCCATGGCAGCATATGTGTCATCCTTCTCAGCCCGCCCTTTGCAGATTCGAGCCGCGATTACGGCAAATTCCCGCCAACGGTCACCGGCAGCGGTCATTTTTTCGGACAGACCTGTCAGAGATTCTTCTGCCAGCAAAACGCCGCACTCTTGCAAAAAAGCGGCATAAATAAACCTGAAGCCTCCGCCGCCGGTTCCTATCTCTTCCTGCATACGCACCAACTGACCAAGATAAAGGGCCGCCTTTTTGTCCCCCAGTTTCACAGGCCACTTTTCCAGTCTGTTGGCCAAAAAACGTATGCCGCGCACTCCAATAATAGGCACCGGTGTCCTGATCATCAACTTGGAGACCTTAACAATCGCCTTTCGGGCTGCTCGGGCAAGTTCGGCTTTTTGCGGCATCCGGGTAATATAATAGAGCCGTCCCTTTGGCGCCAGGGCGCCTTTTGCAAACCGGGCCAGCTGCAGATCCACGCTTGGGCATGTAACCGGCCCCGGCATCACAGGATCGCTGATCAGATATTCATCTCCCTGTTGTCCGTACACCACCAGGTTATGGGCGTTAAAATGAAACCGAAAGGCACGCGGAATATAGGGCAGCCAGTAGATACCTACCCGTAGCCCGACAGGGACCCCGTTGCCGAGCAACCGGTCCAGAGCCTCCATTCCTTTTTTCTCCCGGCTGAAGTGTTTTGTTGTCACACATATTCCAAGAGCTGAGGTGGCATGTTTGATGATTCCACCTGCAGCGGACCTGAAGGTGGTAAGCGGCAGATGGTTGAGCTTGATAAAAGGCAGGTAGGCAAAAAACAAACCCGCGCCAAGGCCGAAAGTCATGGCCTCGGAGAGTTCAAGACCATGATGCGTTAACAGATTTGCCAGCACACCGCTTTCACAATGGGCTGACTGACGATGAGAAAAAGGGATTTCAACCTTCATAAATGTTTATAACCGAATCCGGCAGCCGGCCGCTTGCAAACTCTTCAATCTCAACCCGAAAAATTCGTGCATAACGAGCCTGCATATCTCTCTTTAATCCGGCAAAAACCTTTGGTTTCAAATGGCGCCTGACCCGCCGGCGAGAGAGACGGGCATATTTAGCCAAAAGCATCTCAT
>JAIWHJ010000312.1:0-3408 GCA_048629695.1 Promethearchaeota archaeon | reverse complement strand
CGCCTCCGGCGGAACACATGAAACCATATATCCCTAGATTGGAAAAAAACTTGGATAATCTTTAGAGGACCTGTTACGGGTAATTTTCACCATTCCGGCCAGAATCTGTCTTGCAAATACCATAAAATCGGGGAAAAAATGAAAGACATAATAACAATGGTAGCAAAACGCCTTGGATTGGGACTATTGACTATAATCGTCATCTCTCTTCTTATTTTCGTCGGCATTGAGGCGCTTCCCGGCGATCTGGCAACGGCTATCCTGGGGCAGAATGCACTGCCGGAAACCGTGGCCGCCTTTCGCAAGGAGCTCAAACTCGATCTCGCACCGCACGTGCGTTATGTTGCCTGGCTGGGCGACTTAATTCAGGGAAATCTGGGCAATTCCCTCGCCAATCAACGGCCGGTGGTCGATCTGGTCGGTTGGCGCTTTGCCAACACGATGTTTTTGGCATCCACGGCAGCCGTGATATCGGTGCCGCTCGCAATTCTGCTCGGGCTTCTGGCAGCGCTTTACCGCGACAGCTGGTTTGACAAAGCCATTTCCACGAGCACGCTCAGCGCGATCTCCTTCCCGGAATTCTTTATCGCTTACATTCTGATCGCCTTGCTCTCGGTAAAGTTAATTGTCTTTCCCAGTATTTCCAACATAAACGACCAAATGTCGTTTTGGCAGAAGATACATGCAATTATTCTTCCCAGCCTGACGCTTACGTTTATTGTAACCGCTCACATGATGCGCCAGACGCGTGCAGCAATCATCAATGTTCTGGCCAGCTCGTATATCGAGATGGCCCATTTAAAAGGTTTACAGCGCATGCGGGTCATCGTTGTGCATGCATTTCCCAATGCGCTGTCGCCGGTTATTAATGTGGTCGCGATTAACCTGGCCTATCTGGTGGTCGGCGTGGTGATCGTTGAAGTGGTATTTGTCTACCCGGGGTTGGGGCAGCTGCTGGTGGACTCCGTGTCGAAACGTGACATCCCGGTTGTTCAAGCCAGCGGTCTTATTTTTGCCGCCGTCTATGTCTCGCTTAATCTTTTAGCCGATATACTGTCAATTCTCAGCAACCCCAGGATGCTGCATCCAAAATCAAGATAAGGAGAATAATTCAGATGGCGTTTATAAAATTACTAAGACACTCACCGCTAAGCGCTCGCATCGGCCTGGCAATGGTACTGATTAATGTCTTTGCAGCCATATTTGCTCCGATTATCGCCCCCTACGGGGAAACGGAAATTGTCAGCGACGTCTGGATGCCTTCGAGCAGCGAAAATTATCTTGGAACCGATCATTTAGGTCGAGACATGTTCACGCGCCTGGTTTACGGCGCCCGGAATACCATAGTGATAGCGTTTGTCACAACAATGATTTCATTTATTATCGGCTCTATTTTAGGATTTTTTGCGGCAACACTCGGGGGCTGGACTGAACTGGGTCTAAGCCGCGTTATCGATATTTTGATGGCTTTTCCCACCCTTATTTTTGCATTAATCGCACTGTCTGTGGTCGGGACGTCTATTCCCGCTTTAATATTGGTGATTGCGGTGTTGGACTCCACGCGGGTTTATCGCCTGTCGCGAGCCGTAGCCATGGATATTGCAGTTATGGAGTTCGTTGAAGCGGCCAGGCTTCGCGGTGAAAAAATCTGGTGGATCATGCGCAAAGAAATCCTGCCCAATGCCATGCCGCCGCTGGTTGCGGAATTCGGCCTGCGTTTCTGTTTCGTGTTTTTGTTCATCGCCGCTCTAAGCTTTTTAGGCCTGGGCATCCAGCCACCTACGGCGGATTGGGGAGGCATGGTCAGGGAGAATGCCGGGGCGATCACCTTCGGCATTCTTACGCCGCTATGGCCTGCAGGAGCCATCGCCTTCCTGACGGTGGGCGTGAATTTAATTGTTGACTGGTTTCTGAAGATCGCCAGCGGACTGAAGGATTGATGAATGAAATAGGGGATTAACAATGACCCATCTACTTGAAATGAGAAAAATAGAGATAGAAGGCTACAGTTCAGAGGAAGAGAAATGGCTGCCGATCATAAAAGGCCTTGATCTCACTTTGGACAGAGGCGAAGTTGTCGGTCTGATTGGGGAATCCGGCGCAGGGAAATCGACCTTCGGGCTCGCTTCCATGTGTTACACCCGCGGGGGCTGCCGAATCGCCTCCGGTTCGATTGTCTTTGACGGCATGGAACTGTTCGGCGCACCGGAAGAGGAGTTGAGAAAAATCAGAGGCGTGCGTATCTCCTATGTCGCCCAAAGCGCCGCCGCCTCATTTAATCCGGCGCATCGGCTCATAAAGCAGTATGCGGAAGCGCCGATTCGGCATAGTCTGATGAATTTTCACAAAGCGGAAGAAAAAGCCGTGGACATTTACCGGCGTCTGCTGCTGCCGGATCCTGAAGGGATCGGTTACCGCTATCCCCACCAGGTCTCCGGCGGACAGCTGCAGCGCGCCATGGTGGCCATGGCGATGGCCTGCACACCGGATCTCATCATCTTTGATGAACCGACGACAGCGCTGGATGTTACAACGCAGATCGAAGTTCTGGCCGCCATCAAGAAAATAACTCGGGAATTTAACACGGCAGCCATCTATATTACCCACGATCTGGCTGTCGTGGCTCAACTAGCCGACCGCATCATGGTACTGAGATACGGTGATCTGGTCGAAGAAAATAATGCCAGGGAACTGATGGCCAACCCCAAAGAGGAATATACCAGAGCATTGCTTTCGGTCCGCACACTCAGGGAGGACAAGGATCTGTCTGCCACGGAACATGATATTGTCCTGGAAGTTGAAAATGTGTCGGCCAGTTACACCGGAAAGGAAACGGAAAAGGTGCTTGAAGGCATTGACCTTAAAGTCAGACGTGGCCGGACCGTCGCATTGGTCGGCGAATCCGGCAGCGGCAAAAGCACTCTGGCACGGGTGATAACCGGTCTGCTGCCGCCGCTTGAAGGCAAGGTCATCTATGGCGGCAAGGAACTGCCGCCGGCTTTAAAATCACGCAAACCTGAAACACTCAGGATAATGCAAATGATTTATCAAATGCCGGATACGGCCCTCAATCCCAGACATAAAGTCCGGATGGTCCTGGGGCGTCCTTTGACTTTCTATTTTGGCATGCGGGGCCAAGAAAGAGAGAAGCGAGTATTAGAACTTCTGGAGCAGATTGAGTTACCCAGAAAATATATCGACCGCTATCCCAATGAACTGTCCGGTGGAGAGAAGCAGAGAGTTTGCATTGCCCGCTCGCTGGCGGCAAAGCCGGAGCTGATTATCTGTGATGAACCCACATCGGCCCTGGATCAGCTGGTGGCCGAAGGCATATTGAAACTGCTGCAGGAACTGCAAAATGAACTGCGCGTATCCTATCTTTTCATTACCCATGATCTGGCCACGGTC
>JAIWHJ010000311.1:0-3410 GCA_048629695.1 Promethearchaeota archaeon | reverse complement strand
ATGTTCATCTTCAGGATGAAACCGTATGGTTGACTCAGGCGCAGATGGAGAAGCTTTTTCAACGGGACCAATCGGTTATTTCCAGGCATGTGAACAATATTTTCAAAGAAGGTGAACTGCAACGGCGAAGCAATATGCAAAAAATGCATATTGCAAATTCAGATAAGCCGGTTGCGTTTTATAATCTTGACATCATCATTTCTGTCGGCTACCGGGTAAAATCTCAACGCGGCACCCAGTTTCGCATCTGGGCTACCACCATTCTAAAAGACCATCTGGTGCGTGGTTATTCGCTTAATCAGCGCAGACTGGCCGAGAAAGGCGTGGAAGATGTGCGGCAGGTTTTGAGTCTGCTTGCAGGCACCCTGGAAAGTCATAACCTTGTCAGCGATGAAGGACTGGCGGTTCTGGAAGTTGTCAACCGCTATTCAAGGACATGGCAGCTTCTTCTGCAATATGACGAAAACAATCTGCCGGCTCTTGAGACAGAACACGTTGCCAGGTCCGGCCTGGAGATTGATAATGCCCGTCAGGCCATTGCGGCCTTGAAAAAAGAATTAATGGTCAGAAGAGAGGCGAGTGAAATTTTTGGCCGGGAGCGTGGTAATGCTCTTTCCGGAATTGTCGGAGCAGTGCAACAAACATTCGGCGGCCAAGACCTTTATCCAGGCGTTGAGGAAAAGGCCGCCCATCTCCTGTATTTCGTAATCAAGGATCATCCTTTCACGGATGGTAACAAGAGGATCGGCTCTTTTCTCTTCCTGTTGTTTCTCAAGAAGAATGACTTGTTGGATCAAAAAAGCTTCAGCAACAAGGCACTCGTGGCGCTTGCCCTGCTGACGGCTGTCAGTGAACCGGGGCAGAAGGAATTGATGATCCGGCTTATCGAGAACCTTATTTCAGAGGAAGGCTGATATGACTGAGGTCTCAGGCAGGTTGATGCACAAGAATCTTGACTTCTTGTTCCAGGCGGTCGCCCAGGTTCATCCGTGCGGTCTCGGTAGTAAAATGGGACTGGATGCCTGTCCAGAACTCAACAGAGTTCCCAAAATAGCGTGCAAGCCGGAGCGCAGTGTCAGCACTGATGCCGCGTGCCCTCCGGCAAATTTTATTGATCGCATGACCAGTACGTTGAGGTCATGGGCCAGCCGGTATTGGCTGATATTCATAGGTTTCAGGAACTCTTCCAAAAGTATTTCGCCGGGATGTACAGGAGGAAAATCCTCATGTCGTTCACCTCAATGACAATCTCACGAGATATTATCGTCAAGGGTTAATGTTATGCCGTATTTTGAAGACGACCTTCTTCCCCTTTCAGCCCTGCAGCATCTGCTTTTTTGCGCAAGGCAGTGCGCTTTGATTCATATTGAGCAGTTATGGCAGGAAAACCTGTTTACCGCCCAGGGCAGGCTTATGCATGAGCGGGTCGATCAGACGGGCCGTGAATCACGGAAAAATATCCGGATTGAGTATGGATTGCCTTTACGTTCTCTTCGGCTGGGACTTATCGGCAAGGCCGATGTGGTGGAATTTCATAAGCCGGAAATCTCCGGGGAACAGTGGCGGCCTTTCCCTGTGGAATATAAACGAGGCAAGGCCAAAAAGGAAAACTGGGACAAAGTGCAGCTTTGCGCCCAGGCCATTTCTCTTGAAGAGATGTTGGATACAAGGGTTCCGTGCGGCGCCCTTTTCTATGGACAAAACCGGAGACGCCAGGACGTGTTTTTTGATGATGCGTTGAGGCAGGAGACGGAAGATACTGCGGTGAAGCTGCATGAGCTTATTGCCGCAGGCAGGACGCCCAGGCCGGTTTATGCCAAAAGGTGCAATTCCTGCTCGTTTTATACGCTTTGCCTTCCCAAAACATTAGAGAAAAAAAGAAAGGTCGACCGCTATCTGGACCAGGCATATGAGGAAAAATGAAAAAGCATCTTAATACACTGTTCGTTACTACGCAGGGCGCTTATCTGGCCAAGGAAGGAGAGACTGTTGCCGTCAAGGTGGAGGGCAAGGTGCGTATGCAGTTGCCGATTCATACACTGGGCGGCATCGTCTGTTTCGGGCAGGTGTCCTGCAGCCCTTATCTCATGGGATTCTGCGCGAAAAATGATGTTGCCATAAGCTTTTTAACCGAATATGGACGCTTTCTGGCCAGGGTGCAGGGACCTGTTTCCGGCAATGTTCTGCTCCGCCGTGAACAATACCGCTGGGCGGATGATCAGAATAACTCGACTTCCATGGCCAGGTTCGTCGTTGTCGGTAAAATCTGCAACAGCCGGACAGTATTGCAGCGATCCCTGCGCGACCATTCCTCCAAGGTTGATGTGCCGGTTCTGCAGGGGACGATTGACCGGCTCAATTCAATACTTATGCATATCCGAGAGGACATCCCGCTGAATACAATAAGAGGGTATGAAGGAGAGGCTGCCCAGGTTTATTTTAATGTTTTTGACAGTTTGATAACTTCTCAGAAAGAAAATTTCGTTTTCAATGAGAGAAGCCGTCGTCCACCTTTGGATAGAGTAAACTGTTTGCTGTCTTTTCTTTATACCATGGTCATGCATGATGTCAGATCGGCCCTGGAATGTGTCGGCCTTGATCCGGCTGTCGGTTTTCTTCATCGTGACCGTCCCGGACGACCAAGCCTGGCCCTGGACATGATGGAGGAATTCCGGTCTTTCCTTGCCGACCGTCTTACCCTGTCGCTGATCAATCTTTCCCAGGTGAAAGACAAGGGCTTCCGGCTCATGGAATCCGGGGCGGTTTTAATGGATGACGAAACGCGAAAAACGGTTTTAGTTGCCTATCAGAAACGAAAACAGGATGAGATAATGCATCCTTTTATAAAGGAAAAAATGCCGGTTGGCCTGTTGTTTCATACACAGGCGCTGCTTTTAGCCAGACATCTGCGTGGTGACCTTGACGGTTACCCGGTTTTTCTTTGGAAATAGGCCTATGTTTGATGGCGTAGCAAAAAATCCGATCTACTGCGTCGTACCCCAATGGCACTTTCCTTACCAAGACTTTTTTGCGAGAGTATCATGTTTGTATTAGTAAGCTATGATGTGTCAACAATGGACAAAGGCGGTCCGAAAAGGTTGCGGCGGGTCGCAAAAGCCTGCAAAAATTACGGCCAGCGGGTGCAGTATTCTGTTTTTGAATGCATCGTTAATCCGGCGCAATGGACTGTTTTCCGGCAGCAACTGATTGATGAGATCAATGAGAAGTCGGATAGCTTGCGTTTTTATTTTCTCGGCTCAAACTGGAAACATCGAGTTGAACATGTCGGGGCTAAAAAAGGGATAGATCAGGAGGGGCCTTTGATTGTTTAATATGGAGCGCGAACCATAAGTCCCCAGGAAATCCCCGGGAGGTTCGCGGTGTTTGTAATTGGCTGTAATATAACGTTT
>JAIWHJ010000310.1:0-3421 GCA_048629695.1 Promethearchaeota archaeon | reverse complement strand
GAATCAAGGAGATTCTGAAAGAAAAAAGGCCGGATATCATTGGTTTTTCCATCTTGCATGCGAACCGCTGGGGCGGCATAGAGGTTGCCCAAATTGCCAAGCAGCTTAATCCAAAGGTCAAGATCGTGTTTGGCGGGGTTGGAGCCACCTTTCTGTGGAAACATTTCCTGACCCATTTCCCGGAAATAGACTTCATAGTTATGAGAGAAGGAGAGTACACCTTTTTAAATCTGGTAAAATGTATTGAAAATGCAGATTATGAACATGTTGAAGACATTAAGGGAATCTGTTTCAGGAAAGAAGGCAAGATACTACGGACTGAAGATGCCGCATTTATTCAAGATATCGACGAGCTGCCAAATCCGGCGAAATATTTCAAATATCAGCATGTAATTTCGTCTCGAGGGTGTCCATGGAATTGTACGTTTTGCGGATCACCCCGATTTTGGAAACGTAAAGTCAGATTTCATTCTCCGGAATACTTTGTGGAGCAACTGGAACTGCTCTACAAAAAAGGAATAAATTTTTTTTATTTCTCAGACGATACCTTTACGCTCAAAGAGGATAGGGTGATTGAGATATGCAAAAAAATCCTGGAAAGGAACCTTAATATCACCTGGTTTGCTATCTCGCGAGTAAACTGTGTAAGTGAAGAAATATTATATTGGATGAGGAAGGCCGGCTGCATTCAAATCAGCTACGGCGTGGAAAGTGGTTCTGAAAAGATCAGGAATTGCCTGAATAAAAATATTAAGACCCATGATATTAAAAAGGCCTTTGAGCTGACTACTAAATACGGGATCCTTGCACGCGCCTATTTCATCTATGGCTCCCCTGGAGAGAGCTGGGCAACCATTCAAAAGACAATAGATCTGATGCATGGAATCAGACCAATGAGTACTGTTTTTTATATCCTTGACCTGTTTCCAGGCACAGCGCTTTACTCGGATTTCAAGAAAAAATTCAAGGTCTCAGACAATATCTGGCTGCAGCAAATAGAAGATATCATGTATTTTGAAACTGATCCCCGTCTGTCCAAGGATACGATATTGGCCTTTGGCGAAAAACTGAGAATGGAATACTATGGAAACCTTCACCATTATGTTGATTCCATTGAACTTATAGATAAAAAAGACCTCTACGAACTGCATTCAGGTTTTTGCTCAAGACTGGGGATGACTTTCAGCCACGGGGACTACGCCAGGATCGACGCCGTCAGGGAAAAAGATAAAACCGCTGAAAAGCTGTTCAAAAGGGCATTGGGTTATTACCCTGACCATCGGGCTTATCTGGGATTGGGCATCATAATGCAAAAAAACAGGGCCTTTGATGAATCTATCAGGATTTTATCAGAAGGCATTAAATGTTTCCCGGGCAGTGAGCCGTTGAATACGTGCCTGGGGATTAGTTATATGAACTTAGGACAATATAGCAAGGCGCTTTCATGCCTTCTGAAATTCCCGGATTCAAGAGAAACGGTTCCCTATATTGCAAGCTGCTACAAGGCATTGGGTGATTCTGAAAAAGAATCCGCCTTCCTTGAAAAACTCCGTAATATTGAGTTACTGTAGTCACATGCTCCAAGAAAACTTTCCCAGATTAGTCATCGCGGGCCTTAAGGGCGGAGCAGGAAAAACTGTTGCCGCTTTAGGACTGGTTCGGGCCTGGCAAAAACAGGGCCTTCAAGTAGTTCCTTTTAAAAAAGGCCCTGATTATATTGATGCCGGATGGCTCTCACAGGCAGCCAAAAGGCCCTGCTACAACCTGGACCCTTTCCTTATGTCCAAGGAAATCATCCGCAAGTCCTTTGCCTTCAGGGCAAAAGACGCTGATATCAGCGTAATAGAAGGTAATCGTGGTCTCTTTGACGGAGTAGATGCGTCCGGTTCAAGTAGCACGGCAGAACTTGCCAAGTGGATAGATGCCCCTGTTGTTTTGGTTTTGGACTGCACCAAAATGACAAGGACAGCCGCGGCCCTTGTCCTGGGCTGTCAGAGGCTTGATCCGGAACTTCGTATTGAGGGAGTGATACTCAACCATGTAGCCGGATTGCGCCATGAAACAATTGTCAGGCAATCTGTGGAAAAGTACACAGGCATTTCCGTACTCGGTGCCCTGCCAAGGATGAAGGGTGATCCTATCCCCATGCGCCATCTTGGTGTAACTCCGTGGGAAGAACACCCGGAGGCCGCCGAAGCCCTGGACCGGCTGGGCCGGATGGTGACAGAATCAGTGGATATCCATACATTAGCAAAGATCGCTGATCAGAACGGGGCATGGAAGTTTGGCAGTATGGATGCCGTGGAATTATTTCCTGGTGCAGATGAAATCCCTTTGTCACAAACGCCTCTTGTAGGAGTGCTCCGGGACGGGGCCTTCCAATTCTATTACCCTGAAAACCTTGAAGCCCTGGAGAAAGCCGGGGCAAAACTCATATTCCTGGATTCCCTTCAAGGTGGCGGATTGCCGGAACTCGATGCACTATATATAGGAGGGGGGTTCCCTGAAACACAGGCTGCCCGCCTCTCAGCTAATGAAGCCATGAGAAGGGATCTCTATCAGGCTATACATCGCGGACTTCCTGTCTATGCAGAGTGCGGAGGCCTGATGTATCTTGGCAGGCAACTTGTCTGGCAAGGGCGGACCTATCCCATGGCAGGGGCAATTGGTTGGGATTTTGTTGTCGGTGAAAAGCCGGTCGGTCATGGATACAGCGCCCTGGAAGTTATCTCCCAAAATCCCTTTTATGATGTAGGGACAATATTACGGGGCCATGAATTCCATTACTCCAGACCAATCCTGGTGGACAAAGAAAAATCAGGCAAACTAAGCTGCCGTGTAGTAAGGGGACATGGCTTTGACGGACAACTTGAAGGAATAGTGTTTAAAAATATCTTTGGAACCTATACCCATATTCACGCCCTTGAGCGCCCTGAATGGGCCACCCGCCTGGTTAAGATCGCTATTGAATATCGCGCATCCTTCACGACAAGTCAAAAGTAGTTTACACTTTGTTGATCTTGTATTTCGGCAGTGAAATTTGAAACCAGAAATTGGAAATTGGAAAAAATACTAAGATGTAGATGCGTTACCTAATTTCAAATTTCAAATTTCCAGTTTCGACATCGGCATTCAATTCGATAATACACGCTTTTTCGAAAAAAGTGTAAACTGGTGAATGAAGGATGCCAAATATTTTATAGATTATTGACAAGCCGCGCACTTTTAACTTCCTTAAAAGGAATAGCGACTGTTTTATCATCTAATGATATGTTTATACTTTCTTCTGATATGTTCAACAAAACGCCTTTAAAATTTTTCTGTCCATTAATAGGAGCTATTGTTTTAATTCTTGCAACCCTTCCTCTAAATTTTTCGAAGTCGAGTTTTTTGCTTAAGGGGCGATCAGAACCTGGAGATG
>JAIWHJ010000309.1:0-3437 GCA_048629695.1 Promethearchaeota archaeon | reverse complement strand
GGAGGGTGTTCAAGGGTAATCGTTCACAGGCGCCCTATCCGGAGTCTTGTAGGCTTGATTACCTGCACGCGATTTTTCGCCAGCCTGGAGTTTATGCCCTTCAGGGTACACATATGGAGCGCCTGTGAACGATTACATGCGGAGGGGTCTGCTAAAGAAATCAGCGTAGGGCGACTATGCGGTCCCAGATCAGGTCCGCTGTCTCTTCCTTGGACATAAGTGGCAGCTTTTCCAGTTCACCTCTCCTGTCGAGCAGGGTCATGAGGCTGTTGTCTGATCCAAAACCGGAATCTTTTCTTGTGATATCGTTTATCGCAATAATATCTAAATTTTTTTCTTCGAGTTTCCTCTTGCCTTCTTTTTCAAAATCTTTGCTTTCCGCTGCAAATCCCACCAGAAAGGGGGCGCCGGCGCCCTTTTTCTTTTTTCTTTTACCCAGCTCTTTCAAGATATCACGGTTTTCCTTTAAGGTAAATTTCGTGTCGCCGGTTGCCTTTTTTACCTTATGAGCGGATATCTCGGCAGGCCGGAAGTCTGAAACAGCAGCAGACATTACGATAATGGAGGAATGTTCGTGAAAATTCAAGATTGCCTTATACATTTCTTCCGCCGTGTTTACCGTGATGTGCTTTACCCGAGGTGGCGCGGGAATGAATGTAGGACCGCTCACAAGTGTGACTGATGCCCCACGGCGCCTGGCGGTTGTTGCAAGGGCATACCCCATTTTCCCTGTGGAGTAATTGCTTAAAAAGCGTACCGGATCCAGCGGTTCACGGGTAGGGCCGGCTGAAATAAGTACTGACCGGCCCTTTAAGTCCTGTTTTGAAAAGGAGGCAAGAATCGCTTCTCGAATAACATTCCAATCCGGAAGGCGGCCGGGGCCTTGCTCCTCACATGCCAGTTCCCCATTATCCGGGCTTACTACATTATATCCAAAGCTTTTAATCCGTTTCAGGTTGTCCTGAGTGGCCTGATGAAGAAACATACTGCTGTTCATGGCAGGGCAGACCACGATCCTGGCGCGCGAAGCAAGAATTATTGCAGAAAGCAGATCCTCGGCAAAGCCATGGGCCATCCGGGCGATGGTCCGGGCTGTGGCAGGGGCCACCAGTATGAGATCGGATTTTTTTGCAAGGGAGATATGAGGGATGTGGTCAGGCGATTCCGTATCAAACATGTCCACATATACCCGGTTACCGGAAAGTGCGGCAAATGTCAGAGGGGTCACGAACTTTGTGCCTGCCATGGTCATTACGACAGTAACATTGGCCCCGTCACGCCGGAGTCCCCTGATAATCTCAGCTGTTTTGTATGCAGCAATGCTGCCTGTAACACCGACAAGAATATTTTTGTCTTTTAGCAAAGGATTCGGCATCCTTATATTTACCAGTTTATACTTTTTTGTAATAAGGGATGTGGAAATAAATAACTTACCCATATAGCGCTCAGATTTAGGTTAGGTTCGATCAAGTAACCATTTTTAAAACCGTAGGCATAGCCGAGCTACGTTGAGGATTTTAAAAGTGGTTACTTGATCGAAGATGGCCTGAAGATGGGATGGGAGATGGGTGAGTTATTTATTTCCACATCCCTTACCCTCGTTCCCAGGCTCCGCCTGGGAATGCACCCTACCGGGCTTTTTAGTTGATTTTGCAATTAAGATGTGATACTTCTTTTTTAATAAGGAGGTATAGTAAAATGGCTACTTTAGCAAAGCTTTACCCTATCTTAAAAGATCTTGGACTTGAAGACCAAAAAGCGAACGAATTTGTTGAGATAATTGACCAGTCACGCAAAGAGGGATTAGCTACCAAAGAGGATATTAAAGACCTGGAAATCCGATTGGTCAAATGGATCATTGGATTGATGATAGCACAAACTTCCATCACCATAGCTTTGCTGAAATTATTTTGATAGGAATTTTCATTGTTCAGGCAATTATTTCGACCAGTCGCTCCCCACGAATCTTGTTAATGGTGGGTGTAATTAAACATTTGGGCGAAATTCTTCATAGGATTTTCACACACAGGTTACTCGTCGGCAGGTTTTAAAGGTATCTTCTGCTTTTTCATCCATTTATAAAAATTAGGAAGGGAAGTCTTATACTTTTTGGCAATAAACGTCTTTGAGCTACCATTTTTTAACAAAGCCTCAATCTCCGGTTTGAAATCATCAAGTTTTGATTTGCCAGGGCCTTTCGGTCTTCCCAATATTTTCCCTTTTTTTCTTGCAGCCGCTAACCCCTGCTTTGTCCGCTCTGAAATTAAATCCCGCTCTATCTCCGCAAATAAACCAAACATGGTAATCATCGTTTTGGTTTGAATATCCTGCTTGCCATTAATCTTGATGGATTCTTTAGGAACGGGAAGGCCGGAGTGAGCACTTTTATATGCATCCATTTTTGTTTAGCATACAGGGATTATCATCTTTTCTTTCAACCTGTATTGTAGAGTGTTCTATACTGAAACGATCATGTAATTCTTGCTGGAGTTTAGGCAAAAAATCATTGCTCAAAGAATCGTCAACTATAATCAAATGGACGGACAGAGCAACTTCCGTTGTACTCAAAGGCCAAACATGCAGATCATGTAACTGAGAAACGTTTTTATGGCCGGTTAAGTATTTCTTTATTCCCGCAATATCAATACCTTTCGGAACAGAATCAATGGCAAGATTCACCGAATCACGAAGCAAAGGCCAAGTACCAACAAGGATAACCGCTACGATAAAAAGGCTGATCAGAGGATCAACAAACAACCATCCTGTGGCCATGATGATTATGCCCGCCACAACGACACCTAGTGAAACACCAGCATCGGCGGCCATATGGAGGAATGCTCCCCTGATGTTCAGGTCATGTTTCCGGCCGGATATAAAAAGCAATGCTGTGACTGTATTAATAACAACACCAATGGCAGCAACTACGATAACGGTTATCCCCTCAACCGGTTTTGTATCAAAGAATCGGCCAATGGCTTCCCATGTAATGCCGCCCAGCGCAACAAGTAGCAATATTACGCTGGCTAAAGAAGCCATGACGGTTACCTTGCGGAAACCATATGTCCTTTTCTCTGTTGCGGCTTTCGTAGCCAGCAAACCTGCACCCCAGGCGAGCAATAGGCTTAGCACATCGCTTAAGTTGTGCCCAGCATCTGCTATTAGGGCCAAAGATCCTGCCATAACTCCATAGCCTGCTTCAATGGCAACGAAAATGACATTGAGCATAACGCCAATAGCAAAGGCGCGATTGTAATTGCTTATTTGATGGTTGTAATCATGAGACATGTTTTTTCCTGCTTGCTTGGGCTAACGCCAAGCTAACCGGCCCGAGTTTCGCCGCGCACAAATCCCGATAAAAAACGATTTTCGGGATAGTTCCTTCCTGATAAGCCCTTAGGGATGGGGACGAAATAACTTCCCCATCTATACATCTCAGC
>JAIWHJ010000308.1:0-3441 GCA_048629695.1 Promethearchaeota archaeon | reverse complement strand
TGCTTTTTGGGGAGAGATATCTCTGCCGCAGTGTCTCGGATGAGCTGCTTGGGGCGCTGCTTCCGGAAGAGAAACAACAGCCTCATAACCTGAAAAATATTGACGGCGAGCAGGAGAACCCGATCGATACCCTGAATCTTCTCCGGACCTACAGCCTGTTTTCAGAACGGCAGGTTGTAAGGGTCATAGATTCAAAACTGCTTTACTCAAAAGGGATCAGCAAGGTGTTATGGGACAAGGCGATAAGAGCCGCGGATGCGAATGAATTCAAATCCGCGGGCCGCTATCTGCGCGAGATGTTTTCCCTTGCCCGCATCTCGCCGGACCGTGGAATCGCTGAAGAAATATCAGATATATCCGGCAACAGATGGAAATCCCTTTTCGGCTTTGCCAGGCCTTCCGACGAGAATTTTGAATGGATAAAAGAGATCCCTGGTGACGCAGACAAGATGGAGCAGGAACCGGAGCGTGTGGAAACCGATGCCGCGGGCCTCTATAACAAGGCTTTTGAAAAAGGGATCCCTTCCGACAACATCCTGATCCTGGCGGCCGAGGCGGTTGACAAACGGAAATCTTTTTATAAATTTATCAAAAAAAACGGTGTAATCTGTGACCTGAGCGTGGCCTCAGGCGTTACAAAAAGGGATAAGGACGAGCAGGAGGAAGTGCTTCGGGATCTTGTAAAAAAAACACTTTCAGGATTCGGAAAAAAGCTTGAGCCAAAGGCCCTTCCGCTGCTTCTCGAACGTGTGGGTTTTCATCCGGTGGCCCTGGTCAACGAGACTGAAAAACTGGCTCTTTACACAGGTGATGCCGCAATGATCACCATGGCTGATATGGACGTCATGGTGGGCCGCACCCGGGAAGAGGCGTTATATGAGTTCAACGAGGCGTTTGTGGAAGGGAAGATCGGGAATACGTTTTTTATACTTTCCAGACTTAAAAGAAACGGGATGCATCCGCTGGTTATTATCTCCAGCCTGCGTAATCAGCTCAGGAAATTGATCCTGATCCGCGCCATTCAGGAACAGGGCCATCCGCAATACTCATCGGGCATGACGTATGGGGTGTTTCAAAAAAAATACCTGCCAAGCCTGGAACAGAGCAGAGAGGAGTGGCCGGCCTTTCTCAAAGGACATCCGTACGCCCTGTATATGACCTTTCTCAAGGCTGAAAAATTTTCACTTGCAGGGCTTGAATCCGGACTGACAGGGCTTTTGGATGCGGAATACAAAATAAAAGGCTCCTCTCTTCCAGCCTATGCACCCGTGGAAAACTTTATTTTTAAGGAGTTTTTTGGTAAAAAGAAAAAATATGCCCGTGGCAGGTGCATATCGCATTGGGAATGATTAAGATAACGCATAGGTTCAGAGGTTCAGGTGTATCGGAAAAACAAAGTTTTTGCCCCTGCCAGGTTGACAGATTCGTATTTGAGCCTATACAAAAACATATTTTAGCAAGGTCTGTATATAAAAGGAGATTCATATTTAGATGAGTTTGCCGTTTAAGGATTCCGAAGGGCTGGCAGTAACCGAAAAAGAGCAGAAGGTTGAAGAACCGCCCCTGTACAAGGTGCTTTTGCACAACGATGACTACACGACCATGGAATTTGTGGTTATGATTCTTGAGATCGTGTTTAATAAAGACTCGGATGAGGCCACGCGGATCATGTTTAATGTCCATGAACAGGGAGTAGGGGTCGCAGGGGTTTACACACGAGAAATCGCGGAGACAAAGGTGGCAATAGTCTTTGATTTTGCAAAAAAAAACGAATATCCTTTAAGATGTTCCCTAGAAAAGGCATAGTTGGGTTCAACAGCTCAATAGCTCGCCCGTAGCGCTATGTTCTGAAAATAGTAAAGATTTCGAGATGTGCAATTCTTAATCAGGAGCGTTTTATCACCATGATCAATTACAAGCTGGAAATGGCGCTGGTTATGGCTATTCGTGAGGCCAAGAACCATAAGCACGAACATGTCACCGCGGAACACATTCTCTATGGACTTCTCCATGACGATCTGGCCTCTAATATCATTACCAAGTGCGGCGGCGACACTGATCATATAAAAATCAGGCTTCAGGAATTTTTCCTGGACAAGGTCCCGGCCATGAAAGAGGAAAAGCCGGATACGCCCATCCAGACCATCGGCTTTAACCGGGTACTGCAACGCGCTATCGCGCATGTGCAGAGTTGCGGCAAAAAAGAGGTGGATACATCCGACGTTCTTGTCTCTATTTTCGCGGAACCGGAATCATTTGCGGTCTTTTTTCTTGAATCGGAAGGAATCAGCCGGCTTGCGGTCGTGGAATGTATCTCGCATAAAATGAAAAGGATTTCTTCGAAAACCGACCAAAAAGAAAAAGATAAAAAGGAAAAAGAGACCGAGACCGCCCTGAAGCGATTTACCGTAAGTTTTGCAGAGCGGGCGGAAAAAGGACTCATTGATCCGCTTATCGGCCGTGAACACGAACTCGAACGGATCATGCAGATCCTCTGCCGGCGCCGCAAGAACAATCCCCTTCTCGTGGGCGAACCCGGTGTCGGCAAAACAGCCATTGCCGAGGGGCTTGCACGGCACATTTATGAAAAAAAGGTTCCGGATATTCTGAAAGATGCTGATATCCACATGCTCGACATGGGATCTCTGCTCTCAGGCACAAAGTACCGAGGCGATTTTGAAGAACGTATGAAGGCTGTCATTTCCGAGGTGGAAGAGAACGACAATATTATTCTATTTATTGACGAGATGCATACAGTGGTGGGCGCAGGCGCTACCACCGGCACTACCATGGACGCCTCAAATCTTTTGAAACCGTCACTCCAGGCCGGTACGTTAAGATGCATAGGGGCTACTACTTTTGAAGAATACAAAAATCACGTAGAAAAAGACAGGGCGCTTTCCAGGAGGTTTCAAAAAGTTGACATCCTGGAACCTTCTATTGATGAAACGTGTCAAATTCTAAAAGGGCTGAAATCGCAATACGAGAAACACCATTCAATAAAATATTCATTTACCGCTCTCAAGGCAGCCGCCGAACTGTCGGCCCGTTACATCAACGATCGCTTTTTGCCTGACAAGGCCATTGACATTATCGACGAAGTGGGGGCTGCATTCAGACTTGCAAAAACGGAAAAACGCCGCAAGATTGCAACGGTCAGGGATGTTGAGGCCGTGGTCTCGGGAATGGCCCGTATTCCGGCCAAAAGCGCTTCCGGGTCTGATATTGAACAACTGAAACTGCTTGAGCAGAACCTTAAAAAACAGATATTCGGCCAGGACCACGCCCTTAATGCCTTAACTACTGCGATCAAACGATCAAGGGCCGGGCTCAAACCGCCTGAACGTCCTACAGGATCGTTTCTTTTTGCAGGACCTACCGGTGTGGGAAAGACCGAGGCGGCCAGACAACTGGCCGCTGCCCTATGCATTCATTTCGAAC
>JAIWHJ010000307.1:0-3443 GCA_048629695.1 Promethearchaeota archaeon | reverse complement strand
ACTATTATGCTGATATTGGTAGTGGCCTCTTCAGTGGCGGATGCCACCGAGGACATGGTGGAATTTATCTCTTCGGCTGCGGCGGCCACGGTATTTGATTTATCGGAAGCGCTGTTGGCCCCTGCTTTCATCTCCTCCGACAGGCTGGACAGGGCGGATGACGAGGTGTTCAAGGTCTCGGCATTCCCTGCAATATCCTTGATCAGGGCCTGGAGATTTTCCATGAACGTATTAAAGCGTGTGGCCAGCTCTCCTATTTCATCCTTGGTATTGATGTCAATTCGTGTGGTAAGGTCGCCTTCGCCTTCGGCAATATCCTTTACCATGCCTGTAATGTTTTTAAGCGGCCGCGCAATAAGCCTGTTCACGAGGAAATATATTGCCACCACTATCACAAGCACAATTCCAACCAATGAAAGGAGAGAATTTTTAAGGGCCGAGGCCTTAATGTCGGACATGGTTTTTGTCGCCTGCTCCCTTGCCACGGACAATGCCTTCATTGAGAACCTGAAATGGGTTGTCCCGCCGTTACCTCCAACTCTCCAGTCCGTATGACACCGAACACAGTCCCCTGTTATGATTTGAGGCTGATAAAACTCCATGACCTCTTCTGTCTGGCGCACAATCATCTCCGAGTTGCTCATCAGACGGCTTTTAATCTCCTCGGAAAGACGATTTTTCAAAAAAGAGGGATCTGATGAATGGCTTACAACCCCATCCCGGTCGTACAGGGAAAATTCCAGCAGGCCCTTTACTTCCCTTTGCGCCTCAAGGATCCTGGTGAACTTTTCCATCTCTCCTCTTTCGAGCGACCCTGCAACAGCCCGCTCCACTGCCAAAAATATATTCCTTTTGGTATGCAGTTTCATTGGTCAGGTCTCCTTTCCATTGTTGAGTTCTACATGCCTGTAAAAGGGAGACGAGGCCTTGGCCGCAAACTCCTCCGAGGCACATCCAATGCACGGCGCGCCTGCATTGATGCAGGAATTGGCGCCTGAGTTCCAAAGGCGCAAGGTGCAATCGGCATACGTGTTCGGTCCAAGGCAGCCCAGCTTGAATAAACATCCATCGTCTGAAAAGTTTTTTGCGAAATTTTCTCGTTCATAGTCTGCAAAACGGGGGCATTGATCATGAATCAACTTGGAGAAAAACATATTGGGCCGGCCCTGCTCATCAAGAGAGGGAATCCCGAACTTCAGCACATGGACCAGTGTGCCCACTATCCAGTCAGGATGGGCGGGGCATCCGGGCAGCACGATTAGCGGTTTTGAAATCCCCTGGCTTTTAAAAAAATGAGGAACGCTTACAGCTCCGGTCGGATTGTTTTCCGCTGCGGGAATGCCGCCGAACGCCGCGCATGTGCCGACAGCGATAACGGCCTTGGCGTTTTTTGCGGCCCGTATGACCTGTTTTGAAAAGTGCTCGTGTCCCACGATACATGCCTCAGGCATTCCTGCGGGGATGCTCCCTTCAACAACCAGGAGATATCCTCCATGGTCAATGCTGCGATTCAAAACCTCCATGCTCACATCACCTGTGGAGGCAGACAGGGTGGAGTGAAACAGCAAGGATATGTATCCGGTCAACACCTGTGCCGGGCCGGGATCTTCCGTGTTTAAAAGGGAGACCGAACACCCTGAGCAGCTTTGTCCCTGCAACCACAAGACCGGGGCGTTGCCTGCGGAGAGCTGTTCCAGTGCTTCCGCTATTTTTGGTATGGCGGAGCTTCCAAGACCCATTATTGCCGCCATCTTTGCGCCGAATTCCAGGAATTTCCTGCGAGTAATATCCATAAAAAAGCTCCTCCTTGTTAATGAACGGCACAGGCAATACACGGGTCAAAAGACCGCACTACCCGCGTGGCCTCTATCGGATTCTTGCTGTCTGCAATGGGCGTTCCTATGAGCGCCTCTTCCACGGGCCCTCGTTTTTCCTTGTCATCACGAGGTGAGCAGTTCCATGTTGTCGGAACAACACACTGATAACGGCCTATTTTATAGTCATCGATCTCAAGCCAGTGTCCCAGCGCGCCCCTCGGGGCCTCGGTTAATCCAACCCCTTGTCCTTTTTCAGGAATTCTGAAATCCTGGCACGTCGGCTTATCCGGGGTCAACTCTTCCACCCATTCAGCACAGCGATCCGCCACAATCTTGCATTGAATCGCTCTTGCAGCGTGTCTGCCCATAACGGAATAAAGGTCTTCCGGCTTTGCCTCCAACTTGTCAAGAAGACCGTTTACCAGTTTTTTGACCATGGGATTTTGTCCTTCAAGATAGGCAACCATAATGGTGGCTAATGGGCCTACTTCTATGACAGTGTCGTTATAACGCGGCGCCTTGATCCAGGAATAGGCCCCTTTTTTGTGTGGATCAGGGGTTGTTTGACCTTGAAATGGATGCAGGCCGGATGACGACGAGTAAAGAGAGTGTTTGACATCCTCTGTAATTCTTGTTGGGTCAAAGGTTGCAAGTTTTCCCCCAAGGACGACTCCCGGTCGCAATAGCTTTTGTGAATTATCAGCGGATTCCGAAAAGACCCCGTAAGTTAACACGTTGCCGCATCCTTTGCCTATCTGCAAATATTCCGGAAATGCGGCCGCCACTTCCGTGACATCCGTTAGATATGAACCGTTGATAAAGGCCTGCAACTTGCCGATGATTGACTTTAAAGCGGCTATCTTGTCAGCAGTAACCTTTTCGGTCATCCCCCCCGGTATCAGGGCCGCGGCATGAGGGAGCCTGCCTCCCAGAATCGCCCCCATTTTATGGGAAATCCTGCGCATATCCAACGCATCAAGATAGTGCTTTATGCCCAGGATATTCAGCTCGGGGTTTTCTATGTATTTTCCTGAATAACGCGGCAGGAAAGGCGCTGCCGGATACATGACTTTTGAGGACAGTTCGGATTGAACCCATCCTTTGAGACCCTGTAATACGGGGTCCTTTCCTTTGTACTGCGTAATTGCCGTAATATCCACAAAATCAAGAGCTGCCAGGTGATAGAAATGGAGGATATGCGACTGGATGAAATTGGCGCCCTGGATAAGATTTCTCATCAGCCTTCCGTTTTTTGGCGGAGTTATTCCGTAGGCCATGTCCTGGGCAAGGATAGAGGCAATACCATGGGACACCGGACAGACACCACAGATCCTTTGCGTAATCTGCTGGGCGTCCATGGGATCGCGACCTTTCAAGATCACTTCAAATCCTCGAAACATCTCGCCGGAACTGAATGCATTGACAACACGATTCGATTCTATCTCGATGCGGATTGCAAGATGCCCTTCAATCCTGGTAATTGGATCAATAGTCACTGTTGTGGACATGAAGTCCTCCTGGAGTGTGGACGGATGGAGTTGATGATAAGGGTTCGCTCAAAAATAACTTCACATTTTGATGCGCAACCCCTAAAAAAAATTTTAACGATTGGCCCGATTTATATTG
>JAIWHJ010000306.1:0-3442 GCA_048629695.1 Promethearchaeota archaeon | reverse complement strand
TGAATTTATTATGTTTTGTTTGATTTTACATCTCCCAATTTCCATCCATTTATTTGCCACATTTTCTGGAAGGGAATTTCGTAAATATTCGGCAGCACTCCACAAGAAGTGCCCTTGGGATGCGCTGCCAAACATTTACAATTTGGTGGTTCTAGCTATTTTTCGGCATCAAGCCGAATATTTACCCCCGGGAAATACCAGAGAGCCAATTATTTTATGAGCGAGCCCTTAGATTGGTGCCGGCGTTTTCTTTCTCTGCCGCGCTCTTTGCCGTATTCCTTGAGTTTCCGGAACTGGTCAAGGCTCAACACCTTTCGGACTTTGATGAGGTGTTTCATCCTTTCCGTCTCCAAATCCCTTTTTGCGTCAAGTACCCTTATTAGTTTCTCATTTGCCTCATGTTCCGAAAATTCGGAATCCAGGGCATCCTCAAAGAGAATCATTGTCTTTTTTTGCTCTGCGCGTAGATCTATGAGGCTTAGTCTTTGTCCTTTGTATAATGTTTCAAGCTCGTTTTTCTGTTCTTTGGTCAGGGATATTTTTTCTGAGATTTCATCGTTTCGCCACCATTGACTCTCTATTTGAGAATATCGCTTGCCTCCGGTCCGACCCTGACCGTCTCCGATTCCGACCCCCGCAGCGCCTCCGCGGAAAGCGGCTGCCTCTATTGCAAAGGCCGACAATATCAACATGATAAGACCTGATAATATAATTTTTTCTGTTTTCATGATACACCTCCGTTTATAGGATTAAGAATGGAAAGGACCTCTTCAAGTCCTTCAGTATCAGTATGGTTCAGATCGTTTCCAGCGACCAGAGTAAGCCATACCGGTTCTTCATAAATGGATTCAGGAAGCAGTTCATCCGCAAGCTGGAAAATGGAAAAATCCTCTGAAACCGCAACTTGTTGCACAGTCTGAGTGGCGGCTGTTGTATAGGTTTCCGGCGTCTCCGGCCGGCGGGATGGAATGGTCAGCGCCATAACAAGAAGCATGGAAAGCGCCGCAGTCGCCAGGATCGGACTGAAAATGGCCCGTATGCTGCTTTTTTGCTCAATTTTGTCCCATACAGCGGTCTGAATCCGTCGCCATTTTTCAGAAGAAAGTTCAAGAGAATCCCGTTCCGCTTTGATCGAGTCATTCCAGTCCGTCACAATCTGTAAACATTCAGGGCATTTCTCAATGTGCAGCCTCACATCCGTGTCCACACCATCAGGATCAACAAGAAATGCAGTAATCCGGTCTTTGTCCGGATGTTTTGTTTTTTCATTATTCATTTTCAGTACCCCTACATGCCCTACGGGCGAGCTATTAAGCTGTTGAGCTATTGAGCTGTTAAGCCGTTGAGCTAAGCAGCTTAATAGCTCAATAGCTTAACAGCTACTATTCTGTTTCCTGGCCTTTTTTACTGCTCGGTAGAGATGAGTTTTGACCGTGTTGATATTCATGTCAAGCATATCGGATATCTGTTTGAGTGAAAAGCCGTCCATAAAGCGGAGGAGAAATGTTTCTTTTTCAAGGCGCGGCATTCGGTTGACCTCGGAAAGAATTTGATTTTTTCGTTCACTGGCCATGAGTATCTCCTCCGGATTATCGGCCATGGAACCATCATGGTCATGTGTACGGCTTTCTTGTGCTTCGATGTTTCTATTTTCCTTAATTTTTTTGAAAATTCGCCACCATGGCCGTTTGTAATAGTCTGCAATCGAATTCCTTGCTATTTTGTATATCCAGGTCCTGACATGGGCATCCCCGCGAAATTTGTCCATGCCCTGATAGATTTTAAGCAATACATCCTGCATGATATCTTGAGCATCCTCAGTCGAATTAACCCGTGTCCTGATCATCAGGAAAATGTCCTGTTTATATTCATTGATAAATGTTCCGAATTTTTCATGGTCCATTACGACAACCGTAACTTGTCAGGTTCAGAGGTTCACATGAACCTGAATCTGATAACTTTTACTTATGTAGGCGGAGAGTTATTAAAAAAAGTTTACTTTACAAATCACGAAACAACAAAATAAAAAAAACTGTCAAAAAGCAGACCCTGTTTCTGTTTTAGTCGTAATTCTCAAGGAAAAGAAGTAAAATTAAGACCTGTTTTGAATTGGATGTAACCCTTGAACCCTGAACCCTTGAACCCTTTTTTATGAAAAGAGCTGTTGTTACAGGTGGAGGAGGATTTATCGGACTTGCCGTTGTGCGTCTGCTGGTTTCGGCAGGTGTAGAGACCGGTGTCGTTTGCCGCGGCAGGTATCAGGAACTTGAAAGATTAGGCGTTGACCATTTTCAGGGTGATATCCGGGATAAAATTTTTCTGGACAAGGCATTTAAAGGGGCTGACACAGTGTTTCATGTGGCTGCCAAGGCCGGAATATGGGGGGACTGGGATGATTATCACTCAATCAACGTTATTGGTACCGGGAATGTAATTTCTTCATGCAGGCGTAATCAAGTCAGATCCCTTGTTTACACCAGCACGCCAAGTGTGGTTTTTGACAGGCGCGACATAGAAGGCGGTGACGAGCGTCTTCCCTATGCCACACGGTTTCTGTGTCATTACGCGCACACAAAGGCCATTGCCGAAAAAACCGTACTGGCTGCGAATTCGGATCAATTAAGAACAACGGCATTGCGTCCCCATCTGGTTTGGGGGCCCGGGGACACGAATCTGATCCCGCGTCTCCTGCAGCGGGCCCAAAGCGGATTATTAAAGCAGGTGGGGGACGGCAGGAATCGAGTCGACATTTCATATATCGACAACGTGGCAACCGCGCACATCCTTGCAGCGGAAAATTTGAACAGCAAAGGCACGGCAGCAGGGAAACCCTACTTTATTTCACAGGGTGAGCCGGTAAATCTCTGGGACTGGATAAACGGGCTGCTTCACAGGCTTGACCTTCCCAAGATCAGGAACAAGGTTTCGTTCCGCATGGCAAATATGGCGGGAATGGCCTTGGAGAAATTCTATTTGATAACCGGTTCCACTTCAGAGCCGGTTATGACGCGGTTTTTGGCCGAGCAGTTTGCAAAGTCTCACTGGTTTTCAATTGAGAATGCCTCAAGAGATTTCGGATATTTTCCCGCTGTTTCGACTTCAGAAGGAATTGACAGACTCGTTGACTGGGTGAAATCATCCGGAATTCAAAAAAAATAGCCGGGTTTTCGAGAAAGAATTTTTGACAACTTATCAGTTATCGTAGTGCCCACCGTAATAAAGGATATCAAAACATATATATTTTTTTGCAAATTTTTTGTATTTTATTTAATATCTGAACAAAAATTGCATAGTTGCGAGCTGTCATTGCGAGGAGAGAGGAACGACAGGAAAAATGTGAATTGAAGGGTTTTCGTTCAGGCGCTAGTTAAGCCATAAATCAGCATTGAAGCCTTAAATAAAAGAAGTTTAAAATGAGTGAAATTATACTTTGTAACCAAAC
>JAIWHJ010000305.1:0-3452 GCA_048629695.1 Promethearchaeota archaeon | reverse complement strand
GTTGAGATCTGACCCCTCATCTTTTTGCTGGTGGTATGCGGATTATTCATGGTATCCGGGTTGGTGCAAATGGGGCTGCAGGCGGCCTGTTCCATGGTGGTGGGATGTACGCACAGCCCCGCCTGAAGTGGTGATGGAAAACGAGGCCCAAATAGGTGAAAACGGAATTGTCGAGGTAAAGATCGACACATCCGTTGCAAAGGAATTCCATCCTGACCAGGATCATCGTTACGAGATTATTGCCGAAGTGACTGATCTCTCCCGCCGCACAATCGTGGGCAAGGGCAGTGTTCTGGCGGCGCGCAGGCCCTTCAGGGTCCATGCCTGGGTCGATCAGGGCTATTATCGAACAGGCGACACCATTTTGGCGAATTTCAAGGCCCAAACCCTGGACAATAAGCCGGTCCAGGGCAGGGGGGAACTGAAACTGCTTAAGATTTCGTATGACAAAGAGAACAGGCCCGTGGAGTCGGTTGTTCAGACCTGGGATCTTGACACTGATTTAAAAGGGTCATCCCATGTCCGGATCAAGGCTGCCCTGCCTGGTCAGTACCGTTTGTCATACACGGTCACGGATGCAAAAGAACATTCCATTGAAGGCGGATATCTTTTTGTGGTCAGGGGGCATGGATTTGACGGGACCGGGTTTTGTTTTAACGACATTGAATTGATTCCAAACAAGGCCGAATACGCGCCCGGTGAAAAGGTCAGGCTCATGATCAATACAAACCGGCCCGACTCCTTTGTAATGCTCTTTGTCCGGCCCGTGGACGGGGTTTATTCCGTGCCCGAGATCATCCGGATGAGAGGCAAAAGCGTTGAATATGAAATCGATGTGGTCAAAAAGGACATGCCCAATTTTTTTGTAGAGGCAATCACTATTTCAGACGGGAGGCTTTTCACCGAGACCCGGGAGATAATCGTGCCGCCTGAAAAACGCGTGCTGAACGTGGAGGTTGAACCATCGTCTGAAAGATTTAAGCCTGGTGAAAAGGCTGAACTGACTGTGAAACTTACTGATTTTCAGGGCCGGCCGTTTGTCGGGTCCACGGTTCTCGCAGTTTACGATAAGTCAGTGGAATATATCTCCAATGGCTCCAATGTCCAGGATATCAGGGCCTTTTTCTGGAAATGGCGCAGACGTCACAATTCCCGCACAGAATCAAATCTTGACCGCATTTTCCAAAATCTCCTTAAGAAAAATGAAACCCCAATGCGCCACCTTGGCGTATTCGGCCACCTTGTGGCGGACGAGATGGATGATATGGAAGAAGGGGAATCCACAAGCCGGCTGGGCCGCGCAGGCGGCATGCTTGATGCCGCGGCGCCCATGACGGCGATGCCGGAATCACGTGGCCGGAATTTTAAAGGGATGAAAATGGGTATTGCGGTTGAACAACAGGAAATGAGCGGTACTGCACCGGATGAATCAGGCCCCGAGCTTGTTCAGCCTGACGTGCGTACGGAATTTGTTGATACCGCGTTCTGGGCAGCCGGCGTAACCACGGATAAAAAAGGTCTCGCCAGGGTCGATTTTAAGATGCCCGAGAACCTCACCGCGTGGCAAATCAAGGTCTGGGCCATGGGCCATGGAACCAGGGTGGGTGAGGCCGCTTCCGAGGTTGTTACTGCAAAGGATATCATGGTCCGGCTCCAGGCCCCCCGGTTTTTTGTGCAAAAAGACGAGGTCGTGCTTTCCGCAAATGTTCATAATTATTTAAATGATACAAAATCCGCAAAGGTGATCCTGGAACTGGACGGCCCATGCCTTGAACTCCTGGATGGCGCCGCGCAAACGGTTCAGATAAATCCTGATAATGAAACCAGGGTGGACTGGCGTGTGGCGGTTGTCCGGCAAGGCGAGGCCGTGGTGAGGATCAAGGCGCTGACCGACGAGGAATCCGATGCCATGGAAATGCGGTTTCCCGTATATGTGCACGGTATGGACAAGATGACGCCCTTTTGCGGCGTGATAAGACCTGAAGATGATCATTCCCGCTTTACGATCACTGTTCCTGCAGAACGGCGGCCTGACGCCTCGCGGCTTGAGATCCGCTATTCGCCCACCCTGGCGGGCGCGATGGTGGATGCCCTTCCTTACCTTGTGGCTTATCCCTATGGTTGTACCGAGCAGACCCTGAATAGATTTGTGCCCACTGTGATTACGCAGAATGTCTTAAAGCGACTGGGGCTTGACCTTGCTGAAATCAAGGCAAAACAGACAAACCTGAATGCGCAGGAACTTGGGAGTCACGCGGAACGGGCCGCGCAGTGGAAGCATTGGGAACAAAGCCCGGTCTTTGATGAGGACGAGGTTGTGCGCATGGTCAAAAAAGGAGTCATGCGTCTTACATCCATGCAGCTTTCAGACGGGGGATGGGGATGGTTTTCCGGCTGGGGCGAGCATTCGTCTCCACATACGACCGCAACGGTTGTCCACGGTCTTCAGATTGCAATGGAAAACAGGGTTGCAATTGTCCCGTCTGTTATGAGCCGCGGAATCGATTGGCTTGCCCGGTATCAGGATAAAGAGGCGCAAAAGATAAAAAACGGCCGCAAGGACCCGAAGGTCAGGCCGTGGAAGGAACACGCGGACAATATTGACGCATTTGTTTACAGGGTCCTTGCAGATGCAGACATTCAAAATCCTGATATGCGCGAGTTTCTTTATGAGGATCGAAACAGGCTCTCTGTTTACGGAAAGGCATTGTACGGGCTTGGGCTTGAAAGGCAGGGTCATTTAGAAAAACTAAAGATGATCATGAAAAATATTGATCAATACCTGGTACTGGATCACGAAAATCAGACCGCGTATCTGAACCTCGGGAATGGGGGATACTGGTGGCATTGGTACGGAAGCGAGATCGAGGCCCATGCCTGCTATCTTAAGCTTCTCTGCCGCACAGACCCGCAAGGGGACAAGGCGCCGCGTCTGGTCAAGTACCTTCTTAATAACCGCAAACATGCAACCTACTGGAATTCCACGCGCGATACCGCCTATTGCATCGAGGCATTTGCAGAGTATCTCAAGGCAAGCGGCGAGGAAACGCCTGACATGACCGTTTTCATAATGATTGACGGCAAGAAGATGAAACAAGTGAGGATCACGCCTGAAAATCTTTTTACATTTGAAAACAGCCTTGTCCTTAAGGGGGAGTCCGTTACCACCGGTTCTCACACAATTGAACTTCAGCGCAAGGGCAAAGGCCCGCTCTATTTTAACGCATATCTCTCTTACTTCACATTGGAGGATTATATTACAAAGGCAGGCCTTGAGATCAAGGTAAACCGCAGGTTTTATAAATTGAACAGGATCGAAAAAAGCATCAAGACCCCGGGATCACGGGGCCAGGCCCTGGATCAGAGGGTGGAAAAATACGAGCGCGTGGCCCTGGCCAACCTTGCAATGGTTAAAAGCGGGGACCTGGTTGAAGTCGAGATGGAGATTCTAA
>JAIWHJ010000304.1:0-3457 GCA_048629695.1 Promethearchaeota archaeon | reverse complement strand
CAAAAAAGCAGCACTGGTAAATAACTGGCTAGACAACCTTTCGTCACATAAATTAAGCGACTGGAAAAAGTTATATTCGGACTTTGAAACTTACCCCAGGCTTAGATGAAGCATAAAGGTGCCTAAATATTAAAGCGGGCGTTTATGAAGAGGGAATCCACATCATCGCTACCAGTATAACCGACACCTACCGAAAACTGTTCACGTATAAAAAGTCGCGCAGCAATCGTATAAGAATTAACCGTATAACCAAACACATTCATATGCGATGCAGCCAACTCAACCTCAAGTTCGTCTGCAGCCTGATGACGCACACCGATGTTTATGATAGCGCCAAAATCATTATCATTGATCTCATCCGTACCCACATTAACGGTTGTTTCAGCTTTAACAGTTCCCGGCCCCGCACATTTGAGATTGTTGAGGAACTGTTGCTTCGTGGGATTGATAAGGACCGTATCTACAGCCTTGTATACGATAATTATTCAGAAGACAGAATGCGTCTTCTGGGTTACAGCCTTGAGCAGAAGCTGGTTGTCATACCGGAACACAGGACCGCCTATATCTCACTGACCCGCAATGAGCTCAACCGGTTCAACCATGCCAAGGGTGATACCGAAGGATTTGTGAATTATCCCTTCTCGGTATCAAACATTCGCATATCTGCACTTTTTATTGAGAGGGAAGATCATATTAAAATCTCTTTCCGGTCGAAAGGAGATTTTCCCATCAATTCTCTTGCCGCACAATTTTTCAACGGGGGTGGGCATAAAAATGCTGCAGGCGGCGAATCCTATGAGGATCTTGTAGTTACCATCAAGAAATTCGAAAATCTTATCGGACAGTACAGCGATGAAATCAACCGTATTCCATAATATCTTCCGGGTATTACTTATTATACTTCCCGTCATACTTCTGCTTTCCTGCAGAAAACAGGCAGCTTCCGAAAAGGCCCCGGAAATGACGGCCGGGGAAGAGAAAGAGATGCTGCTTCGGGGTTCAACCTTCAAATATGTACGATTGATAAAACTGGTTTTAAACAAGTTCAATAAATTCTCGGTTTGCCCTTGGAATTGGACAAATTCAATGAGGGAAAGGCCACCAATTAAGTGACAAAGGGTCTACTCATGACTCATCTAAATTTTCTTTAAGAGTCAAGCGTAGACCTTGATCAGGCAGGCGGGATGAGTTACCTGCTTGCGTGCGTTACGCAGGCAAGTGGAGATTATGTGGGGAAGTTGACGTATCTCTTAAATTTACGAGAGGTGATGGTTTGAAAAAGGGTGGACGTTATGATGTCACAAATTATTGAGAAGTCAATTTCTGCTTCTGTGGAGTAATGACAAAAATCTTGTCTATAACCTCCTTAAGTGTATCGGCGACAGAATAAACATTATCACCGGTTTCGATTGCTGTAGAACTCGAAACATTAGTAATCAGAGAATCGCGATATTTTTTCGGATTTTGTAGATAGGGGTTAGTTTCTATTAATGGCTTTTTGCTCATAAAAAGCTCCTTCTTAAAACTTTAATAATTATATAACCTATTTAGAAAAACATAAAGGCTTTTTTATAAGTAAATGGTTTACGAACTTCAACTATATTTGATGTGAACAAATTCATGTATTAGATGAATTGTTGCACACAGAATATATTTGATCCAGGTTCAAAACGTCCCTTTTTACACAATCATTCGTTAAATGGGTCTACGCTTGACTCATGTTTCCTATGTTATAACAATGGATTATGTCCAGGCCACTGAGAATACAATGTCCAGATGCATGATATCATGTGAGGTATGCAGAAACTACGGAGTGAAAGGGTTGCACTGTATAGATCAAGAAGGGGCATCTCAAATGAACCGGGGAATATTGCGATTTAGCTGCTGAGGACTCTTCGAGGCGACAATTTGGAGGAGATAGGCCGGGATTTCAATATCAGCCGATTTAGTTCGGTCAGCAGTGTTATCGAAAGAATAAAAATTGAGATGAAAGCTGATAAGGGACTTAAAAAACGGATACAGGATTTAGCTGAAAATATTACCAGGGGTCAACGGCAGACTTGATCCCATTATGACCCCATTATTGACCCTTGTCCGGCGTGTCGCAACACCGTTACGTGACCTGCCTGGTCGAGGAGGTATAGAAAATGGCAAAAGATAAAAAGCATTATGAAGACCTTAACCAAGTTGTTAAAGACCTGGTATTGAATGCCGGGGCCATTGACGTGGGCGTCGTCACGACCGAAACTCTGGAGGGCGGGCCGCCGTCGACCGATTTGTCGTACGTATTGGATGGCGCCAAGTCGGCCGTCGTTTTCGCCCTGCCGCTGGACCAGGAAAAGATCGAGCGTTTCCTGAAGAAAGAGGATTTTACCAGGCACTGCCTGGACAATGTACGCACCAACACCCTTGCCAGCGGCATCGCCCTGGAATTGGCTCGCTTTTTGGAAATGAAGGGTCAAGCTGCCGTTCCGGTCGAATCGAACTTCTTCTACCGGAAAGACACGCCGCGGAGTATGCTTGACGAAAAACCGACGATTTCGCATCGCTACCTGGCCGTGCGCGCCGGCATCGGGCACTTCGGGCTGTCCGGCAACGTCATCCGGAAAAAAGAAGGGGCGGCCATAATTTTGGGTTCCGTGGTTACTGCCGCCCAGCTGGTGCCCACGGAACCCCTGTCTGGCGAAGATAACTACTGCGACGAGTGCCGGCTGTGTCTGTCCGCTTGCGCCTCCGGCCTGATGCACCCGAACGAAAAAGCCACGGTCACTTTGGGCGGGTTTGAATTCTCCTATGCCAGACGGCAGAGTTACAACCGTTGCGACTACGTCTGCGGGGGCTTTACCGGGCTGTCCGGGTCCGGCAAGTGGTCCACCTGGTCGCCGGCCCGATTCCCTATACCGGAAAAGGACGAAGAGTTCTTGGACGCCCTCCGCAACGCCGTCAAGCCGTACGCCTATCGGCCCAGACCGGGCATTGGCTTTTACCATCCCCTCCTGCCGGGCAACAAGGGGCAGATGACCTGCGGCCATTGCCAGCTCATTTGCCATCCTGACAAGGACGTCCGGCAGATGCGTTTCAAAATGTTGACAGAGGCCGGCGTGGTCATCCAGTTGAAAGACGGATCGCTAAAGGCCGTTTCGCCCGAGGAGGCCCGGGAACATCTGTCAGGCATGAGCCCGGAATTGCGGATGCTGTATGAATGAAAGGAGTCAAATCTACTCATGACTCATCTAAATTTTCTTTAAGAGTCAAGCGTAGATTTGACCCCTTGATGACCCCTTGATAAACAGCAGAGCATAGTGCCGAAAAATTATGACTGGCCCAGCCTGATAAAAAAAATGGTGATGAGCTGTTTGATCATTACCGTCATATTCTGGAAAATCTGGGAAAAGGGAAAAATTTACTTGGGCTGATCTTCAACAGGTCCCTGAACAGATTTCAGGAGCCTGCTAAA
>JAIWHJ010000303.1:0-3485 GCA_048629695.1 Promethearchaeota archaeon | reverse complement strand
AGGTCGATTTCATGCTGGCCAATCCCTTGTTTTACGTGGGGCTGGAAAAGCTGTACAACGCCAACCGGATCGCAACGCTTAAGAACCTGGGATTGAACGGGAGGGTGTACACCGTATTCGGAGGGGTGATCTTCCGCCGGGCCGACCGTGACGATATCCAGGACATGGACGACCTGAAGGGCAATACCTTCATGGCCGTGAGGGAAAAAACGGCGTTCGGCGGCTGGTATGCGGCGTGGCGGGAACTCAAAGCTCACGGCATTGATCCGTATCGCGACTTCCGCGATCTGAGCTTTGGCGGCACTCATGATGCGGTCGTCTACGCGGTGCGCGACGGCAAGGCAGATGCAGGAACTGTGAGGACCGATACACTTGAACGAATGGCGCTGGAGGGCAAGATCCGCCTGGAGGATTTCCACGTTTTTAAGCACGCTCACATCAGCAAAGAGGTTTGTGAATTCCCTTTCCAGCACTCGACCCGCCTGTACCCGGAGTGGCCCATGGTAAAGGTCGCTCATACGTCAAACGATCTGGCCGAAAAGGTCGCCGTCGCCCTGGTCGGCATGTCCCCGGACTGCCCGGCGGCCAGGGCGGCCAGGTGTGCGGGCTGGACAGTCCCGCTCAACTATCAGCCGGTGCATGAGTGTCTAAAGGAGCTTCGCGTCTGGCCGTACAAGGACTTTGGAAAGATAACCGTCCGCGATATCGTCAGAAAGTATTGGTACTGGCTTGCTGTCATTGTAGCCGTGATGGCGGCGATGGGGACTGCAACCGTGTATATCATGCGATTGAATCGCAGGCTTCAACACACACACTCGGATTTGCAAAACGAATTGACCGAGCACAAACAGGCGGAAGAGGCTCTGCGGAAGAGTGAAACCGGATACAAAGAGTTGTTCGACACGATCCAGAGTGGAGTCGCGGTATACGACGCTGTGGATGATGGAAATGATTTTGTATTCAAAGAATTTAACCGGGCAGGAGAAAGAATAGATTTGGTAAAAAGGGAAGATATCATCGGAAAGCGTGTAACCGAGGTATTTCCAGGGGTTAAGGAGTTTGGCCTTTTTGATGTTTTTAAGAGAGTTTGGGAAACAGGCAAGCCCGAAAATCACCCTGTCTCTATGTACAAGGACAAAAAGATCGCGGGCTGGAGAGAAAACTGTGTTTACAAATTGCCGTCAGGTGAAATAGTTGCGGTCTATGATGACATCACCGACCGCAGGCAGGACGAGGAAAAACTCCTGGAAACCAACCGGCAGCTCGAAGCGACAACTGCCAAGGCAAACGAGTTGGCCGTTCAGGCCGAGATGGCCAATGCGGCCAAAAGCGAATTTCTGGCTAACATGAGCCACGAAATCCGTACTCCCATGAACGGCGTGATCGGCATGACCTATCTTCTTTTAGGCACTGAATTGAGCGCTGAGCAGCGAGAGTTCACGGAAACCATTCGAAACAGCGGAGATTCGTTGCTGTCGATAATCAACGACATTCTTGATTATTCTAAAATAGAGGCGGGAAAAGTTGACCTTGAAAATATTGATTTTGATTTAAGAGTAGCTTTAGACGAAGTGACTGATCTCGTTGCTTTGAAAGCTCAGGAAAAGGGTCTGGAGTACGCAACCATGGTTCACCCTGAAGTCCCTTCACTTTTATGTGGAGATCCCGGCAGGCTGCGCCAGATACTGATTAATTTAGTGGGTAACGCGACCAAATTTACAGAAAAAGGCGAAGTGACTATTCAAATCTCACTTGAAGATGAAAATTCAACCCATGCCACCATCCGCTTTAGAGTTGCCGACACAGGGATAGGCATCCCTCAAGATCGCATGGGCCTGCTCTTTCAGTCGTTCTCCCAGGTGGATAGTTCCACAACCCGCAAATTTGGCGGAACAGGTTTGGGGCTGACTATTTCAAAACAGCTTGCAAAGCAGATGGGCGGGCAGATCGGAGTGAAAAGTGAGGAGGGTAAAGGCTCTACATTCTGGTTTACGGCGGTTTTGGAAAAACAGCCTGAAGGCCGGGAGGAAAAAATTGTTGTTCCCGGGGATATCAAAGACAAGCATATCCTGATTGTGGATGATAATGCGACCAACCGGTATATTTTACGAGAACAGTTGAATTCGTGGGGATGCCGGCATGGCGAGGCGTCAAGCGGGATGCAGGCATTAGAAGAGCTTCGCCTTGCAGCAGATAGTAAAGATCCGTATAAAATAGCAATCCTTGATATGCATATGCCGGAGATGGATGGGGAAACTTTAGGACAAAAGATCAAGCTGGATCCTGATCTGAAAAACACCATCCTGGTAATGATGACCTCCTTGGGTCAGCGTGGAGATGCCGGGCAGTTAAAGGAAATCGGTTTTGCCGCATATCTGACCAAACCGGTCAAACAATCACAGCTTTATAACTGCCTTACCACGGTTACCGGTATGCAAAAACAGGCGGCAAAGGAGCAGCCTGTGAAAATTGTCACGCGTTATTCTCTTTCCGAGGATCAAAAACGCAGGGTTCGCATCCTTGTAGCTGAAGACAATATTACCAACCAGAAGGTGGCAATAAGTATTCTCGGCAAACTTGGATACAGCGCTGATGCTGTTGCCGATGGCCGGGAAGCGGTCGAGTCTCTGGAAATGATCCCTTACGATATTGTATTAATGGATTGTCAGATGCCGGAGATGGACGGTTACGAGGCCACAGGAGAGATCCGTAAACCGGAATCAAAAGTGATTGATCACAATGTGCCTGTTATCGCCATGACAGCCAATGCAATGAAAGGTGATCGTGAAAAATGCCTGAAAGCCGGCATGGACGACTACCTTCCAAAACCGATTAATCCTCAGGAGCTTTCCGATATGCTTGAGAAGTGGATAACCAAACAAGACTCTTCTCGGCAAGAGAAAGTTACAGTCGGTAATATAAAGCCGGCACAAAACATCTTTGACAGGGCCGGTTTTCTGTACCGTCTCATGGGTGATGAAGAGATTGCCAATAAAATACTCGGCAATTTTCTAAAAGAAATTCCCAGCATATTTAAGGCTTTGAAAGAAGCTCTTGACAATGGTGATGCACCCTCGGTTCAACTCCAGGCCCACTCCATCAAGGGCGCGTCCGCCAGTGTAGGCGGAGAAGCCCTGCAAGAAACGGCCTTTGAGATAGAAAAAGCGGGAAAGGCCGGGAACTTGGAAACCGCGAAGTCATGCATGCCGGAGTTAAAAACACAGTTTGACCGGTTAAAGGAAGCGATAAATAAAACACGGAAATATGACCGCCCAACAGGTTTATGATGAGATCATGGAAGAGGTTATATGAAAAAAAGGGGTTGGTTTTATATTCGGCCACTTAGGTTTGCGTGTTGAGTAGTGAGTGATGAGGAAAACCAGATCGTATCTTTATTCTCAATACTCAATACTCATATCTCATATCCTGAGATGGCCGAAATTAAAACCAGCCGACAAAATTATAATTGTTTTTTTAATTGTTTT
>JAIWHJ010000302.1:0-3490 GCA_048629695.1 Promethearchaeota archaeon | reverse complement strand
CGGGATACTCACGAGGGCAAAGATGATGAGAAACGGAATCACAAAAAGGGCAAACAGGGGATGAAAGTGCAGCAACATTTCCTGAAACCCCATGAAATACCATGGAGCCTTCGTGGGATTCGGGCTCAGGCCCGGATTGGCCTTGGCCTCGAGGGGCGCATTAAAAATCACGGACCAAGCCATAATGATTGCGATGAGAACAAGGGCCACCACAACTTCGCGCAGGATTAGGTTAGGAATTGTGGGAACTGTCTCACCACGGGACGGGGCATCCTCGTCAGGCCCATGGGGTATGACCAGTCCGCCCGCTTTCCGCACGCGCCAGAAGTGAAACGCCATGAGAATGATAATACAGGCAGGAAGGATCGCGGTGTGGATCGCATAGAAATTGGATAAGGTCGCGGGTCCAATCTCCCTGCCGCTTCGTATCCAGTGCTGCACTTCCGCGCCCACAAAGGGCATGTATTCGAGCATCCCCGTACAAATCGTGATCGCCCAGTAGGCCAGTTGGTCCCAGGGAAGAAGATACCCTGTAAAATTTGAAAGCAGCACAGTCAAAAACAGGCCAAGACCGAAAATCCAGTTGAACTGGCGCGGGGGATGAAAGGCACCCGTGAAAAAGACCCGCAGGAAATGCAAAAAGACAACGACTAATAGTAGATTGGCGCTCCAGTGATGGATATTTCGGATCAGCTGACCGAACAATACTTCGTTCTGCAGCCGAAGGATGGAATCATACGCCCTGCCCGGAAAGGGCTCGTATGCAAATTTGAGAAGGAGTCCCGTCCCCAGCAGCATGAAGACCAGGACCACGGCCATTCCGCCAAGCCCCCAGGTCAGGGTGAACCTCAGGGTGCGTTCTTGAACCATTCGCGGCCGGAAATGAAGGATCAGGGTGTTGAAGAAATGCCTGTAGCCCTTGGGCTTGTCTCGTTGCCTCGACATTCCCGGGAATATGGAGTAGCCGATACGTCGAATCAGGCTGAGCTGTTCTGCCACTGGATGATTCTGCTGCATGGGTTTCATTGCCGTCCAGATCTACCTCGTCCTGACAAATATCACATCAAAGGCCTGCCCCAACGCCGCTTGAAAATAAGTCCCCCTTAGGACATCATGTTGCAGATCATAGGTCAGGTCGTAAGTAGAGCCCGGATACATCTCATCATACAGCTCAATAAAGACCTTGACTGCGTTGCCTTTGTGGGAAGCCTCGGCCTGGGAGACATTGATTGGACGCGGATTGAAATAGCCGGCGTCTATCTCCCCGTTAGCACGGACCCCCCGAATCTCAATGACATAGCCGCCGTCCGGCCGACGCCAACGGCCAACAAGTTTTTCAAAATCCGACCGGGCTTCCACAACAGGGGCGGGAACCAGGGAAACCATCTTTTCCTCGGTCTTTTTCCCAAGGGAAAAAAGCAGCACGGCCGCCACCACACTGAGAGCGGCCGCCACGATCACAATAGGAAGTCGTTTCCCATGCTTCGTCTTTGAAGATTTGCTCGGGCTTTTTGGTCTTTTATTTTTCCGGACAGCCATATTTCCCCCGCGAATCGTTTAAAATATGGGCAGAAAAAAGGCAAGTAAAAACGGCCGGCACATTGGGTTGGAGGTCGAGTACGTGTTCTACAAAGCTGGATGTTTGGGGCTCAGCAATATTGACAACAGGTCCAAATTGGAGTAAAAAAGCATGATATTCGATGTTAAAGATGTAACATCGTGACTTCTTGCAAGTCTTTCCGGTGAGCCTCTCGCCGAAGAACCTGCCCTGATAAACAGATAGGGATGAACGAAGAGGTTTGATCGGGCAGAATTGTGAGCCTTTCATATCAAACGTTCGGTTTCATCCAATCATGTTGAGATGGTTGGACAAATCAGCAAAAGTCTCGCTGCCGCTGCAAGGGCAATTTTTCAATATGTGGGGAGGCCTTCCCACACAAACCATAACCTGATAAATGGATTAATGATGAGATGCTCACTGCTTTTGCTTCACAGACAGATGATGCCTTTTCTAATGGTCCTGTGCTGCCTTTTATTTGCCGTGCCAGGATGTTCGTTAAAAGAGATTCATGAGCAGACAAAAATTGTCGAAAACGCTGGCTTTATCAAGGGGAACATCAAGCTCACCAGCGACCAGAAAGGGGCTGTTATTGTCCTGTGCTTTCGTGATGAAAAAGGCATCCCTGTTCTTGAGAACCGGGTTATTGCTTCGGAAAAAGGCGACTTCCTGTTTTCAGTTATTCCCGGCATGTACTACATCGTCGCATTTATAGATGTCAATAAGGATCGCCGCTACCAACCGGGAGAGCACGGCAACTATTATGGAATCCTTTCAAAAATTGACGTTGCACCCAAACAGACTGTAACGCTTGAAACTATTACGATTGCCGGGGAAGTTCCTAAACCGGAAACGGAGCTCAAACCGATCGCCAAAATCAGGGCTGTTTGGAAAAATATCGGCAAAGTCGTTGCACTGGACGATCCCAGGTTCAGTCGTGACAACTATGCAATGGGTCTCTGGAGGCCTTTTGACTTTCTTGACCAAGCTGAAGGGGGGCTGTTTTTCCTGCAGGAATATCAGCAGGGTAAAGTCCCGGTACTTTTAGTGCATGGCGTCAACGGTGGTCCTACTGACTGGGAAAAGGTGATCGAAAGTCTCGACAAGGAGTTTTTTCAACCCTGGGTCTTTTATTACCCTTCCGGCCTGCGACTGGATATAATCAGCGATTATCTTGTGGAAGCTGTCTCCCGCCTGCAGAACAAGTATGGCTTTACGGAATTCAACGTTATTGCCCACAGCATGGGGGGACTGGTTACCCGATCCTTTGTGAAAAAATATGTCGAATATGCTTCGGAAAATTCAAAAAGACTGCGCCTGGTAATGACCGTCAACAGTCCGATGGCTGGCATGTCCGCTGCAGCAGCAGGGGTCAAGCATTCCCCCATCGTGATTCCATCCTGGCGTGATGTCGAACCAGACAGTGCATTTTTGCAAGGCATTCATGCCTGGAATTGGCCGCAGGAAATCCCCTATCATCTTGTAATTTCTTACGTAAACGGAGAAAGCGGTGATGGCGTAGTCCCCTTGCAGAGCCAGGTTCCACTGAAACTGCAGTCAGAGTCAATACGTATGTATGTTTTTAATAACGATCATGTGGGAACTCTCAACGATAATAATTTTCTTGGTTTGCTCAATAGAATCTTAAAAGACAATATTGAAAAATAGCTCAAAAGGGCTAGAGGAGGAAAAAGTAATGAACTCAAACACGACCCAACGAATGCATAAAATATCAGTTGTCTCTTTTTTGTTAGTAACCACTATTATTCTGTAAGGGTGTGTATGCATTTTACTCGCCTTCGCCAGAATGCCCCGTGCGGAAGCACGGGGATGAATGGCGTGGTGACCCGCCATAGCCTCGGCGAGGGCGGGTTATTGCTTCGGCGAGTTCCGCCATCCTGAGACACAGTCAGGATGCCCTGTGCGGGAGCA
>JAIWHJ010000301.1:0-3503 GCA_048629695.1 Promethearchaeota archaeon | reverse complement strand
CCAATTTCATCAATTGCTTGAAAATTGATGCTTCCATCTTATGAGCATCCTGATTTCCTGCGTTGATAACACCAAACAATATTTGGTTGAACTTTTCTTTGCAACTATCCAAATATTTTTCAATCTCAGAAGAGTGTTTTTTTTGAGCAGCTACGGTACCTTTGATAACATGTGCCATTTTAATCCTCCCGTATTAATCATTATTGTAGAAGCGTAAAATGACATAATCTGTATCAAATGTCCATAAAATCTTTTACCTTGTTGATATTATTGCCTTTTGGGTTTTAGTACGGTATGTTCTGTTTTGGTTACACTCAAATGAATTCGGCCAGTCCGGGGATGAGTTTTCATAAACTTGACAAGGCCAGGGACAAGAATTTCTGGTCTGTGATGGTCAGCAGCGACATTCGTCTCATCGTGCACAAGACAGATACCAGCCTTCTCCTGTGTTATGTTGATCATCACGACAAGGCCTATCAATGGGCCTCTCGCCGGAAGCTTGAAACTCATCCGCAGACCGGGGCAGCGCAACTGGTCGAGATCCGGGAAACAGTCAAGGAAATTCTTATTCCAAAATACGTTGAATATGCGCAGACAACACCACCAAAGCCACTACTCTTTGCGTGCACAACTAACGAGGAGTTGTTGAGTTACGGTGTGCCTGTCGAGTGGCTTGATGATGTGCGCAAGACAAAGGGTCTAAACATAAAAAATGGCTTTTAAAGCATTGATTAATAGACTATTATTTTATTTGGAATCATCAAGTTTGTCGGTCTTTTAAAAGGTACTAAAAAATAAACTCTCAGATTGGAGATTGTAAGCATTTAATAAACGGCCTGAAAATGAAAAAATATTTTATCCTAGATACTAATGTACTGCTTCACAACTCTGAATCCCTTACATCTTTTGCGGACAATATTATTGTTTTACCCATGACGGTTGTTGAAGAGCTGGACAAATTCAAGTCCCGTAACGATGAGCTGGGTAGAAATGCGAGAATGGTGATTCGCAACCTGGATACCCTCAGAAGACAGGGGAGTCTGCGTGATGGTGTGGAAATGGAAAACCACGGACTTCTTAAAATAGTGATTGAAAAAGACCTTGCGACTGATTCCGGCTTGGATATGAGCGTGGCTGATAACAGGATTCTGGCGGTTGCCGAGGCTTTTTTCAAGAAAGGGGAAAAGGTAATTTTCGTATCAAAGGATATTAATGCAAGGCTGAAGGCGGATGCCCTTGGGATCGGCGTTCAGGATTTTGAGAAACAAAAAATCAATTTTGATGAACTTTTCTGCGGTTACAGGGAGATGCAGGTCCCGGGTTCAGTGGTTGAGGATTTTTATCAGAACAAGAAAATGATATTAGAGGAGACCGGCATAGTCCCCAATGAATTTGTCCTGCTTGTAAGTGAAGAAAATAAAAAGCATACGGCCCTTGCCAGGACAAACAAAGACGGCATCCTTGTCCCTTTAAACAATCATTATGAAAGCGCGTGGCACATCCGTTCAAAAAGCAAGGAACAGCGCATGGCGCTTGAACTGCTTCTGGATCCAGCGGTTCAGTTGGTTACCCTTATCGGACAGGCAGGCACAGGAAAGACTCTTCTTGCGCTGGCGGCCGGACTGGAACAGGTTGTCGGCGGAAACAAATATGACAGAATCCTGGTTTCGCGTCCTATTATTCCGCTTGGAAAGGACATAGGTTACATGCCGGGGGATAAGGATCAGAAACTCTCACACTGGATGCAGCCGATTTTTGATAACCTCACATTTCTGATGGGAGGAGGCCGGAATGATAAGGCGCATGAGGAGTCGATCCGTCAGAAGGTTGAAAAGCTGCTGAATAACAATATTGTGGAAATGGAGGCATTGACCTATATTCGAGGCCGGTCCATTCCAAATCAGTACGTGATTGTTGACGAAGCGCAGAATTTGACCCCGCATGAGGTAAAGACCATTATCAGCCGCGCAGGGGAAGGAACCAAGATGATCCTGACCGGTGATCCCGGCCAGATTGATAATCCGTACCTTGACTCTTCAAGTAACGGCCTTACCTACAGCGTGGAACGACTGAAGGAACTCCCGATTCACGGTCATATAACGTTGAGAAAAAGCGAACGCAGCATTTTGGCCGCAGCAGCGGCAGACTACCTGTAAGCAGATAGACTATTGGAGGATTTTAAGTGGAATTTGAACCTAAATGGATTGCCTGGGAAATCACCAGGCGGTGTAATCTGAAATGTGTTCACTGCCGTTCCTCCTCGGAATTTGCAGTTAAGGATCACCCTGATTTTTCACATGAGGAAGGGCTGAGGATAATTGATGACATCTCTTCCTATGCATCTCCTGTAGTGGTTTTGTCCGGCGGCGAACCCCTGCTCCGTGAAGATGTGTTTGATCTTGCAAAGTATGGCGCCGGCAAGGGACTCCGCATGTGCCTGGCTACAAACGGCACCCTGGTGACCGAAGAGACATGTCTGAAGATCAAAGATGCCGGGATCATGATGGTGTCCATGAGCCTTGACGGGGCCACGCCTGAAGTGCACGATGATTTCCGGAATCAGCCCGGTGCATTTAACGGAACACTTAATGCCGCCTCATTATTTAAAAAACACGATATCTCTTTTTTGATTAATTCTTCGTTTACAAAACGGAATGAGACGGAGATTCCGAAGATATACAGACTGGCAAAGGAGATTGGGGCAACGGCCTGGTACCTGTTCATGATCGTGCCCACAGGGCGTGGTGAGGATATCATGGACGAACTCATTGCCAAGGAGAGCTATGAGGAGATCCTGAAATGGCATTATGAGATGGAAAAGGAGGAGCATGACCTCCTGGTCCGGCCCACGTGCGCGCCTCAGTATTACCGGATCGTACTTCAGAAGGCAAAGGAAACAGGGGAAAAATTCAAGCGGAGAAGTTTGCAGTTTTCAACCGGCGGTTCCAAGGGATGCCTGGCCGGCCAGTTGATCTGTCTGATCAATGTAGACGGAGACGTGCTGCCCTGCAGCTATTTTCCAAAATCTGCCGGGAATATCAGCGAGAAGTCCTTTAAAGATATCTGGGAGAATTCGACCCTTTTCAAGGAACTGCGGGATTTCAAATTGTACAAGGGGCGCTGCGGCGTCTGTGAATACGTAAATGTCTGCGGCGGCTGCCGGGCAAGGGCCTATGCAATTACAGGGGATTACCTGGCGGAAGAACCGTTCTGTGCTTATATTCCGGCAAAATACAAACCTTCTAAGTAACAGTTAAGAGCCTAATGTTGTAAAAATATTGCCCCAAACAGTCGGTTAGACACGTTTTTCAAGATGAACGTCGAACATCGAACGTCCAACGTTGAACATCGAATTAGGAAGTCGCTTCGCTCCATCTGATTAATAAAAGTACCATATTCAAAATTCGATGTTGAATGTTCGATGTTCGACGTTCATCTTTTCATGTTACTTTTAAAATAGAGGCCGGAGCCCGGTTGTTTCGCTGAATATCTTCATGTCCTCT
>JAIWHJ010000300.1:0-3504 GCA_048629695.1 Promethearchaeota archaeon | reverse complement strand
TTAAAAAAACTCGAGAATGCATGATTACTATGGAACACCGGAAAAATAAAATTCGCAGAATCCCTGAGCTTCTTGCTCCTGCGGGCAATTTTGAAAAACTTGTTACAGCGATCCATTATGGAGCTGACGCAGTCTATCTCGGCGGCAAAAATTTCAGTCTGCGTGCCCATGCCGTCAACTTTTCCGAAGACGAATTGAAAAACGCGGTGGCATATGCACATGACCGGTCGGTCAAGGTCTATGCAGCCGTCAACATCCTGGCGCACAATGACGACCTGAACGACCTTCCTGGTTATCTGCTGCATCTTAAGGAAATCGAGGTGGATGGTCTCATCATTTCCGACCCCGGTATTTTAGCCGCAGCAAAAAAAATCACCCCGGATATCCCCATTCATCTGAGCACCCAGGCAAACGTGACAAACGTGGAAAGCGCGCTGTTCTGGCAGAACCAGGGAGTGAGGCGCATTAACCCGGCACGGGAACTTTCGCTCGCCGAGATTAAGGCATTTAAAAAAAGAATTCAAGCAGAGATCGAGGTTTTTGTACACGGCGCCCTCTGCATTTCATACTCGGGCAGATGCCTCTTAAGCTATTACCTGACCGGCCGGGATGCCAACCGGGGAACATGCGCGCAGCCATGCCGTTACGGTTATGCCCTTTTGGAAGAAAAACGGCCGGGCCAGTATTTCCCGGTCGAGGAAAACGGTCGCGGAACTTATATTTTCAATTCAAGGGATTTATGCCTGCTGGCAAGATTACCGGAACTCATTGCAACGGGTGTGCACAGCCTGAAGATCGAAGGCAGGATGAAAAGCATCTATTACGTGGGATCAGTGGTGCGGGTATACAGGGCAGCCCTGGACCTGCTTGCGGAAACCGCGCTGCCTGATGATTCAAAGCATGGACGCGGATTAATAGCCTTGCCGGATCGATTCATGCAGGAACTGCTGAAAACAGGGTCAAGGGGATATACTGAAAACTTTTTTAACGGTCCGCCGGATGCAAAAGACATGCTTTACAAGAGTCCCAGGATCGAACAGAGTCATATCCCGGCAGGCGTGGTCCGCGAACCCGGCCCGGAACCGCTTGTCGAAGTGAGAAACCCGATCAGGCCGGGCGACCAACTGGAGTATCTGAAACAGGGTATTGATCAGTTCTATTTTAAAATAGATGAAATACGCAACCGGGACGGGGTCATCCTTAAACAGGCAAATCCCGGCAACATGGTTACGTTCAAAACCATGCCGCCGGCGGAAGGCTGGGAAAAAAACACGCTCCTGCGCAAAAAAAGCCCCGACCACAATGGTTAAATCGGTGGGAACCCTGAACCGGCCTCATAACCTATGAAGCTCAGAAACGGGCGATCCTTCATTTGCTGGCTTTGGATTCCTCCTTGACCGGAGACGTGGTCATGGATGATATAGATGCCTGGATATATGAACGCGCCACCTTGACCCGGACCTTGTCCGCGATTTCAAGGGTCACCATTAAATCCGTAAGCCCTCTGACTGTTCCCTGTAATCCTCCTCTGGAAATTACAACATCGCCCTTTTTCAGATTGTCTAAAAATGCCTGCTGCTCTTTTGCCTTCTTCTGCTGGGGACGAATCAGCAAAAAGTAAAACACGACAAAAATTAAGATAATGGGCAAAAACTGGACCAAAGCGCCGGGTCCTGCCGAAGCGCCGCCTGCGGCATAGGCAATACTTGTCATGATACACCTCCAAAATGGTCGGTCTGCTAAAAAGCGCTAGTATTCGATGACATTTAATTTTATCAATGTCATTAGGTTCCGGGTTCAAGGTTCAAAGGTTTTTTTGAGTGGAACCTTGAATCACAATCAACGGATTTTATTGGGATCTTAATACCAGACAGACACTGGTTATTTATCATTTTTCATATGGGACAAAGGCACAAAACCAGGGACTATAACAACCCTGCCGGGTTATGTAAAGACCCAAATCGCGACAAACGTTCACCATGGGTAAAAATCGGAATTTTTCCTTATTCAACCCTGATCCCTGAACGTGGAACCTTAGGGCTCGGCATATTCAGCTTTTTTTTGAATACAAAGGCATGCTCTTTACTAAAGACTTCCTGGTTAGCGATATGTTCCTTGATAAAATTTCCCCACTGGTACGAAGTGGCTGTAAACAATATTATATTTTCACTCTTCCCTTCAACAAACTCCATTTTCATCGCGCCGGCCGCAACTCTTTCTTCAATCCATCTGTAGTTGAACGGGATGAATGTCAGCGTATCATCCTTTAGATTTACCTTGCACAGGGTATGGAATGGATAGAGATGGAAGAGCCAGTATTGATTGATAGCCTTATCATCCGAAGAACCGGCCTGTGTATCACAAAAAAGCTGATCGTTTACCTTAAAAAAGGTAAAATCAATTTCACCGGCATTATTTTTTTTGTCGTAACAGATAACGGCATCACTCCCGAATTTCCATGGCGTCAGATTTTTTTCAGAAACATCTTCTCCTTCAAGTTTCACCGGGCTCCATTCACCAATTATAAATTCCGGCGTTTTAATTTTATTGTCAGCATAAAAAAACGGCTCCAGGGAATAGACCACACAACCGTTCAAAAAAAGAATAACCGGCAGAATAAAAATGAATGTGCAAATTTTTTTCATTTTACTTGTCCTCCTGACTGATGGGTTGATGACATTGTCATAGGTTCCGGGTTCAAGGTTCATAGGCAGAGCCTACAATGATTCAAGTCATGCGAATTTATGAAATCGCCTGGTCACCAAGCCAAAAAGGAGACACGGACAAACAAGTTTGACCCTTATTTCGCTTTCCTTAGCTTGTCACGACCGGTTTCTGTATACGCTCAATCAAAAAAACATTCACTAGCGTCTCAATCGATATTCCTTGTGCATGGGCACTCTTCATGAGTTCTTCCGCGATTTCGGGGAGAATCGCAACACGAATCGCTCGCTTGTGCGGCGTATCAAAACGAAACCACTCCCCATCGTCTGCCATGAAATCAGCAGTATCAAGGTTATCCCAAAACGCAGTTTCCTCCTCATAAGTCTTGAATTCCGGCGCTTGCAACTCTTTCATTTTCGCAGCCTCCTAAAGTTTCGTTTTTCACGGTCAGTCATATTTCGTGTGGTGATGGGCTTATATACTGTGCCTTTGATATACTCCAAGACAACAAATAAGTAGCGCCCGTCTGCTGTTTGCCCATAAACACGATAGCGGTTATGTCCTTGACGGCGGGCTAAATGCAACGGGTCTTCGCAAACTTCCCATACTTCATCTGGTTCCACATTGTGTTGAGCAATATGTTCAATGCGATAGTCGTCCCAATCCAATCTGCTGATGTACATACGTCACCCTTATTGCTTTTCATTTCAACCAACTTATCAGATTTGTCAATCTCTCGCCACCTAACAAGGAACCAAGAAAAAGGGGACAGACCACGGTTTAAATAAGGCGCGCCTTTTGAAGGCCGTCTAAATCATGGTCTGTCCCCTATTTTTACTG
>JAIWHJ010000299.1:0-3505 GCA_048629695.1 Promethearchaeota archaeon | reverse complement strand
TCCTGACAAGAAGCAGTTTTTTGTTGACAAGATAGCCGAAGGGGTAGGGCGCATAGCGGCCGGATTTTATCCTAAAGATGTGATTGTGCGGCTCTCTGATTTCAAGAGCAATGAATATGCAAACCTGGTTGGCGGCGCCTTTTACGAACCAGTGGAAAGCAATCCCATGATAGGCTGGAGAGGGGCCTCCAGGTACTATGATGACAAATACAAACCCGCGTTTGAGCTGGAATGCCAGGGTCTTTTAAAGGCCAGGAACGAGATGGGGCTTACGAATATCAAACTGATGGTACCCTTCTGCCGTACGCCTGAAGAGGGCCGAAAGGTTATCGAAGTGCTGAAGGAATTCGGGCTGGTCCAGGGCGAAAATAACCTGGAAGTCTACGTGATGTGTGAGATCCCAAGCAATGTAATATCAGCAGAAGCCTTTTCCGATGTCTTTGACGGATTCTCTATCGGTTCCAACGATCTCACCCAGCTCACACTGGGGTTGGATCGTGATTCCGATCTGGTGGCACACATCTTTGACGAGAGAAACCAGGCTGTCAAGGATATGGTAAAAATGGTAATTGACACTGCCAAGCGGCGGGGCAAGAAGATCGGCATTTGCGGTCAGGCGCCGAGCGATTTCCCGGAATTTGCCACATTTCTAGTTGAGTGCGGCATTGATTCCATGAGCCTTATTCCGGATACGGTCATCAAGACCAGACTGAAGGTGGTTGAAAAGGAAAAGGAAATGGGGATAGTCGTGTAGGGTTCAGGGGTTCAGAGGTTCAGAGGTTCAGGGTTGGAAGGACAAAAGCCTTTAACCTTTGAACCCGGAACCCGGAACCTTAATTCTGGTTTAAGGGTTCACGGTTTTTGCATCTAACCGTGAACCCGGTAACCTTCAGTATTTACCTTTTTTCCAGCCACTTCCTGGCTGTTGTTGCATGCTCGCTTTTCGGGTATTCCTTAAGAAGTTTTTTGAAAACGATCTTTGATGTCTCGTAGTCCTTCAGTTTTTCAAAGGCCAGTCCCTGTTTCATGAGTCCTGCCGGTGCCTTGGCGTGGTTGGGAAAGTCGGCTATCACCTTCTGGTATTCAAGAATCGCCAGTTCGTATTCATTTTGGTTAAAAAGGCAGTCACCCATCCAGAAACGGACATTTGGAAGCATTTGACCATTGGGATATTCTGCCGCGTATTTGGTGAACAGACCGTGTGCTTTTTTGTATTGTTTGGCCTTGAACGCTGAATACGCCTTGTCGTACAACGCCCTTGACGGATTTTTACGCGCAGTAGTTGCAGTGGATGTGCTCTTTTCACCCTTGACCCACTTTTTTTTCATAACGGCCGGTTCGATCTTTCGGGGACCGCCGGCCCGTGCAGCCTTGGCCTTTGCTTCTTCAGCCGCTTTTGCAGCTTGCCTGGCCCGTTCCGCAGCCTTCCTGGCCCGTTCCTTAGCCTCCTTGGCCTTTGCAATCTTAATTTTTTTGATTTCAACGGACGTCTTGTCAAGCTGGTCGGCAATCAGATCGGTCTTGGCGGTTATCTGCTCAAGCTCTGTTGTCAGCTTGCTCTGAAGCGTTTTGCTTTTTTTCTGAATTTTAGTGAATCGATGGGAACTTACGTCCAGTTGACCCTTGATCTGGAGCAGATCGGTCGTTAACCTGTCGAGTGTGTCGCCCATTTTGGCATGCTGTTTTTGGACTTCTTTTACAGAATCCTTTTTCGCGCTATTGGAGGCAATTGTTTTCAGTTCATTGACCTCCTGTTCGACCTGGCCAAGTCGGTTGTCCAAGGTGCGAATCCTGAATGTAACTCTTTTTATATCGTCCTTGGTGGCGATACATTGTACGAGAAAAGGGGAGATACAAAGGATTAGAAGAAGATTGAGAATCGTTTTTTTCATTTCAGAATCCTATTTTAGAATGGTTAGTGCCTTAGTGGTAATTTTCTTGTTTTTTGTGGCAGAAAAACTCCGCGCTCATATGTGACGCCTGCGGTGCCCCATGTTTTAAGGTACTAAAGTCCCACTTCCGTTTCACATAATGAAGATGCCAAGAAGTACAATTTATTTTTTGCCGAGCGCTTACTACAATTTTAACCTGGGAGACCATTGTGGATAACGCTGTTTTCCTTTCAGCCTGAAAATCGGCCTGTACCCTGTGCTGTTTTTGAATATGGCACATAGCTCCTGTTTTTCGTTTCGCAGCCTGGAAAACACTATCTGACGCCCGTCAGGAGACCAGCTCGGAGATTCATGATTTCCCCAAAACCGGGTGAGCTGGACCGGTTTTCCTTGCTCGGGTTTTATTATGAAGATATGGAGATTTCCATTGTACCTGCCGGTGTAGGCGATCCATTCGCCTTTGGGAGACCAGCTCGGGGTGGAGTTGTCGTTGCCATGGAAAGTGATGCGTCGGACTGACCTGGTTTTAAGATTCATTACATATATCTGGGGAGTGCCGCTTCTGTCCGAAACAAAAGCGAGCTGCCTGCCGTCAGGCGACCATGATGCGGATACGTTAATTCCTGCATTTGCGGTAAGTCGTTTAAGGATATCGCCCTTTGTGTTCATAAGGTAGATATCCGGTGTGTCCTCGATGCTCAAGGTAACGGCCATGGTCTTTCCGTCAGGAGACCATGCAGGCGCAAGGTTTAATCCCGGTCTAAAGGAAATAGCTTTGGTGGTCCTGACCTGGGTCAAATCAGTCACATAGAGATCCGGATTGTCCCTGTGGTACGATGTATATGCCAGTTTGGCGCCATCCGGGGAAAACCTGGGCGAGACCGTAAGATTGCGATGATAAGTGACCTGTCTTGTTTCGTCACCCAGAATGTCTGAAAGAAAGACCTCTCTGCTCCCTGCCTTGTCTGAGACATAGGCGATTTTTGTAAGGCTGATTCCTCGTTCGCCGGTCAGCTTGAGGATAGCTTCATCGCAGAATTTGTAAAGCATCTGCCTGTATTTGTCCTGCGTGCCTCTGTATCTTTTGCCTGTTATCATTCTGCCTTCGTGGATATCCAACAGTCGCAGTTCCAGTATGATCCCGGACGGGCTTGAGTTGTATTGGCCCAATATTGTGAATTCCGCGCCCAGGGCCTGCCAGTCGGAATTCTGCTTCCCACCGTATTTCAAGGGCGGGATAACGGAAATAAAACCGTGAAATGTCAGAGCCCGGCTCATGATATCAGCCATTTCCCTGCCTGCTTCACTGGATGTGCCGGGACGGGATTTGTCTTCAAAATAGGGCACGGCCATGGGAATTTTCCTGAAGTCCGCAGATGTAATGTCCAGATAGACCCTTGCATCCGCCGAAGCAAGAAAAAATAAGAGCATGGCAAAGGAAACAAAAAAAGTGATGAGTCTGTTTTTCTTTTTCATAGGAATTCTTAATGCATTATTTCATCGGGTTTCGCCCTGCACACTTCGCTATGTAAACGTTCACAGGTGCTGTAGCTGTGCGTGATCAGGGCAATCAGCTATAGCCCACCTATGCTGGTTGCCCTGATCGCGCGCAG
>JAIWHJ010000298.1:0-3507 GCA_048629695.1 Promethearchaeota archaeon | reverse complement strand
AAAGGGTGAATGAAGAGGATCAAGGTTTTTTTAAATCTGTTTTCAGCTATAGTCTGTATGCTTCTCCCTGGTCATGCACTTTGTCAGGAGGATTGGTTCGAGCAGGGAATGCTGTTGTCGTTTGCCCGGGATTACAAGGGGGCGGCGGACGCCTTCACAAAAATTATTGATGAATCTCCCGAGAATTCAGAGGCATTTAACCACCGCGGTTTTGCCCTGGCAGCACAGGATGATTTTAATGGGGCGATTAAAGACTATAACCGGGCTATAGAGTTGAATAAAAAATATGCAGTTGCCTATAACAATCGGGGGGTTGCCCTGGCCGCAACCGGTGACCATGATGGCGCAAAGAGAGACTACACCCGTGCAATTGAACTTGATTCCTTTTATGCCCTGGCCTGCTTTAATCGTGGCTTTATTCTGGTCAGTGAAGGGGGCTATGACCAGGCCATAGACGATTACTCAAAAGCAATCGAGATTGATTCAAAATATGAATCCGCATACAACCAGAGAGGTTATGTCTGGGTCCGTAAGGGCGATTATGACCGGGCTCTTGATGACTACAATCGTGCTGTCGAGATAGATCCTGGGTTTAGGGACGCCTATAACAATCGAGGCGTTGTCCTGACCGATAAGGGTGAATACGAAAGCGCGGTTTCAGATCATACTCGTGCGATCGAAATTGATCCGAAATTTGCCGAGGCTTACAATAACCGGGGCTTTGCATGGGCGCTCCAAGGTGATTATCATCGCGCAATCACCGACTATGGAAAAGCGATTGAGCTAAATCCGGAATATGCGGCTGCTTACGACAACCGGGGGGTTGCATGGGCAAGAAAAGGCGACTACGAAAAGGCAATTGATGATTACAATAAGGCAATTAAAATAGATCCTTACTATGCAAGCGCTTATAATAACCGGGGTTTTGCAGGGGCCGGCAGTGGGAACTATGACAAGGCCATAGAAGATTACACCATGGCAGTCAGCGTTGATCCGGGATATGTATTGGCTTACAATAACCGTGGTTACGCATGGGCGGACAGGGGTGAATACCAAAAGGCCATTGATGATTACACAAAAGCGATTGCAATTGATCCTGGATATGCACTTGCCTATAATAATCGCGGCTATGCCTTTACGACCAAAGGTGAATACGGGAGGGCAATCAGCGACTACACTCGTGCGATTAAAATAGATCCCCATTATCTGACCTACTATAACCGGGGAGTTGTATTGTCCATAAGGGGAGATTATTCACGGGCCATTGCCGATTTTAACAAGGTAATCAAGATAAGACCTCATTACCTGGTATACAACAGCCGAGGTGCGGCATGGTTCAGGAAAGGAAATTATGACAAGGCAATAGCTGATTATACAAGCGCTATTGAAAAAAATTCCAAGTTTGATAAGGCATATTTCAACCGTGGTTTTGCCTGGGCGGCAAAGACAGTGTTTGAAAAAGCAATTTTCGATTACAAAAAGGCTGTTCAACTAAATCCGGAATACAAAAATGCTTACAACCAGCTTGCGTGGCTTCTGGCTGTCTGTCCGAATAAAAAAACCCGAAACGGCCCTGAGGCTGTGAAGATTGCAGAAAAGTTGGTGAAACTTGATAAAAGACCTGACTTCCTGGATACACTGGCGGCTGCGTACGCAGAGGCGGGCAGGTTCAAGGACGCAATGTCTGCACAAAAAAAGGCCATAGCCCTTATCGAAAAACAGGGCGTCCACCCTGATCTTGACGAATATGTCAAACGTCTGAATGCCTATAAGGCTTTTACGCCTCCCTGGAAGATCCGCATGAAGGGCCGGTAAGGAGCCTTAAGGTTATTATGATCTGTAAAACAGGTTCAGGGTTCAGTCAATGGTGCATGAAATGCACCCTGCCGGGCTTACCAGATTTCAGCATCGTTTAACAATGTAGGGTGCGTTTTACGCACCATTTCAAGGGTTCAAGGTTAAACAAAAAATTCCGATCAAATAAACCTTGAACCTTTGAACCTTGAACCCGGAACCTAATAGGTGTTACAGTTGGGGGCGGATATGAGACATGATCGAGTCAACTGTTTGATAGATTTCCAGGTCATCACCGTAAATATCCTGAACCTTTGGGTGGTTGATTACATCTTCAACAATGTACTGGGTGATGTAAAGACTGATAAAATTAGGGTCGTTGGTCAACCCCCTTAAAGGGGCTATTTTGAATTGAATGTCAAAATCTTCCATATCAGACAGTTTCATTAACATCTTTGCAAATACTTCCCGAAGATCCCGGTCTGAAGTGGTTTCAAGAATTTTTTGGTCAAGCAGTTTCTGTACCAGCCTGGTTGCCAGTTCATCGGCGTTTTTATATGCCGCCTGGATCATCATCCATCTCTCTTTCTCACGTTTCCGGTCAATAGCATCTACGGTTTTTTCGGCAGGGCCGAAAGGTCGGGCGGAACGCGGCATGGGTTCTATCTCCTGAAATTTAAGGGTTGGCTCAAAAAAAAAGGCATTTTACCCTTTAAGTAAGATTTGATCCAGCAATATTTCGCGAATGCAGCCGATCAAAAAAAATTTTCCTTCATTTGTTTGGAGAGATATGAGCAAAAACGGATACGTGAAAAAGGAAACAATGCTGGTTGTTGCATTGATTGCTCTGGCGGCGGGTTTCATTAGTGGTGTTGTCTTTACAGTTTATAAATCCGGTACTGATTCCGCAGTCCGAACACTGCCTCAGCCTGTGTCGCAAAAACAAAAGGTATCGACCCGGAACCGGACCATTCCAGAGGCTAAAGCCCAAACTATATTTAACCTGGAAAGTGAAGTAACTGAAAATCCTGGAAACTTCATAGCATGGATCAAGCTGGGAAATACATATTTTGATACCAATCAGCCTGAAAAGGCCATAAAGGCATACAACAAGTCTCTGGAACTAAAACCGAATAATGCCGATGTATGGACAGACCTGGGAGTCATGTATCGCCGTGCAGGCAGGCATCATGATGCCATTTCAGCATTTGAACGGGCAATCAGCATAGATCCTGGTCACCAACAGTCGCGTTTCAACAAAGGCATAACACTTTTTAATGATCTGAAAGAGGTGGACAATGCCGTAAAGGTCTGGCAGGAACTCCTTGAGATCGCCCCTGATGCACGCGGACCTGATGGTTTTCCATTGCGGGAAATGATAGAAAAAATTAAGCAAGATTCGAAGAAGTAGCTATTATGAAATGGAATTGGCCTTTCGTAAACTTTTCTTTCAAAAGCGGCACGGCTTTGCCCGGTCCATCTCAAACGATTCGTTAGCCCTTCACCAGTCTTTCCCTGGGAAGGCAATCAGGCTGCCCAGCATACCCTATGCGCTTATCTGCTGATCAGCCTGTTTACCTCCCTGTGAAGCGCCCCGCAGGAAGTGCCCTTGGGGTGCACTGCCAAACATTTACAATTTGGTGGTTCTAGCTATTTTCCGGCATCAAGCCGAATATTTACAAACGGCTACAAATAAAGTCCTCTGTATCCATC
>JAIWHJ010000297.1:0-3509 GCA_048629695.1 Promethearchaeota archaeon | reverse complement strand
TATGTCATTAATTATCAGTTAGTTATTCACAATTGATTATTGACAATTTGTTTTGATTTTTGATGTATATGTGCTCTATCTGCCTGAAATAATAATCAATAATCAATTGTTAATTTTCAATTATTAATGGGGCATGAGACTTATGGGTAAAGGGCAGCCCTAGCATCCGGAACCGGGAGTAAAACTATAGAAGCCTCGGAGAAAACAGCCTACCTGTCCATCCTGACCAATTCGGCGCTTGTGGGCATCAAGATTGCTATAGCCTTGATTTCCGGAAGTTTGGCTGTCAAAGCTGATGCTGTCCATTCCCTTACCGATGTGGTTTCCTCTGTCATCATCCTGATCGGCATCAAGATATCAAAACGCCCTTCCCGCCGCTTTCCTTACGGCCTTTACAAAGTGGAAAACCTTGTTGCCCTGGGAACCTCTCTGCTGATTCTTTTCGCTGGTTACGAAATTTTCAGAATGATTTTGTCAGGGGGCTCCCGGCCTTTACCATCGCAAATTCCCCTGGCCATCGTCGGGGTCGGCCTCACCATCCTGATCGCCTGGCTCTTTTCAAGATATGAACTGAAAAAGGGGCTGGAGACCGGATCTCCCAGTCTGGTGGCTGACGCTAAGCATCTATGGACCGATGTGCTCTCCTCACTGATTATTCTGGCCGCTCTTTTGGGCAGCGCCGTCGGCTTTGCCCTAGATAAATATGCCGCAATAATTGTGGTAATTTTTATCGTCCGCTCCGCTGTTACTATTTTTCTTGACTCAGTGCGAGTTCTTCTTGACGCCTCCCTTGATTTCACCAGCCTGGATAAAATACGCGACCTGGTTTTAGCCGATTCCCGCGTGGCTCAAATCAACGAACTTTGGGCAAGAAATGCCGGCCGGTATAAATTTGTAGAGCTTGATTTAACACTCCGCGTAAATGATCTGAAAAAAGGACACCTGATATCGGAAGAACTTGAAAACCGGGTGAAAATGGAGATTGAACAAGTAGATCGCGTCCTGATCCATTATCAACCCCGGCAGAGGGATCAGCTTACTTTTGCGGTTCCCATTGCCGAGGACCGTCAGACTATTTCCGAACATTTCGGAGGGGCGCCGTTCTTTCAACTCCTTATTTTCCAATCTAAGGACAATACGGTCATTGCTGAGCATATCCTGAAAAATCCCTTTTTCCAGGAGGAAAAAGCCAAGGGAATCAAGGTGGCAGGCTGGCTGTTGGAAAAGGGGCTTGATGTGCTGATCTCACGTCATGATCTGACCGGCAAAGGACCGAGTTTAGTCCTGGGAAATGCCGGCTCTGAGATCATCCTTACCCAGGAAACCAATGCCGACAAAGCATTGGCTATAGCGCAAAACGATCTGTAGCGCCGTAATAAAAAAAAGTTGCAATTCTCTATTCACTTGTGGGATAATGTATTAGAAATATAGATATTTTTCCAACAGGGCGCCTTTTGAACGAACCATTAGGGCATTTACCATTGGAAATTATACAAAACAGCAAATCAAATTTTGGAGATTATTTCCATGTCCAGGAAAAGGGCTGTAAGGATTTTAATGTTAAGCCCGATTTACTTCAGGCTGACACTGGCTGAACGAAAGGTCCTGATTGACGATTTTTGCAGGACTTTCAACGAGCAGTAAAACAAATTAAACATCCTGCCTCTTCGGGGTAAACCTATCCTCCTTTTTAAATCAACATTTCACTATTCCACCATTTCATTATTCCAGATGTAAGGTGTTTGTCAAAACCTCAAAATTTATTTTTAAATTCAGTAAGTTGTAAAATTGCCAAGACGTTTAAAAAAACAGGCGGGACAAATGACCGAAAAGAAAAAACTGCGTGTGGCGCTGCTTGCCGGTGGAAAATCCGGAGAACGTGAGGTCTCTCTGAGCGGTGGGAAAGAGGTCTGTAAAGCCCTTGATAAAGAAAAATATGATGTGCTGCAATATGATCCTGCAACGGACCTTGAACGTCTGGCAGCAGACGCATCCAAGCTTGATGTTGCCTTTATCCTGCTGCATGGCCCGTTTGGCGAAGACGGTACTGTTCAGGGATTTCTCGACCTTTTAGGAATCCCCTACCAGGGTTCGGGTGTACTTGGCAGCGCCATTGCAATGGACAAGAACCTTGCCAAGATCCTTTACCGGGAAGCGGGTATCCTGTCGCCGGACTGGCGGATGATTTCACGAAAAGATCCCGTGGCCCCTGACCGGTTGATGGAACAGCTTGGGCTGTCGATCGTGGTCAAACCGGCACGACAGGGATCAAGCCTGGGCATGAGCATTGTACATTCGAAAGAGGAACTTGAGACCGGCCTTAAAAAGGCTTTTCAATACGATCAGGACGTAATGCTTGAGCAGTTCATCAAGGGCCGGGAAATTACATGCGGGGTCATTGGCAATGATGATCTGACCGCCCTGCCTGTTGTCGAGATAATCCCCGGTGAAAATCACGCTTTTTTCGATTACAAGGCCAAGTACCAGGCAGGCGCGACCATGGAGATCTGCCCAGCCGAAATTTCCCGGGAATTGACCCGAAAAGCGCACAGTATCGGGATTGCGGCCCATCGTGCCCTGATGCTTAAGGGCTACAGCAGGAGTGATATGATTATCTCAAACAGTGACAATGAAATATATCTCCTTGAAACCAATACCATTCCAGGCATGACGCCAACCAGTCTCCTGCCCCGGTCGGCAGAGGTCTTCGGCCTTTCCTTTTCACAACTCCTTGACAGGCTACTGGACCTGGCTCTTGAATCGTAAGCAATCAGTAAACGATCACAGACGCCGCATTCGGGGCGCCTGTGATCGCTTACATGCGGGGAGGAGTCTACAAAACAGGGGGGGGACATCTCTGAACGGCGATCAATCGCTATTTCTGCAACACAAGGCGAAATCCGACAAATGGCTGAATCCTGGAATCCAAATAAAAAAAAGGACAAAGCCTTTCGGCTCCGTCCTTTTTTAAGAACTATGTAAAGAAAAGCGGGTTATGCTCTTTTCTTCCTATGGATTCCTGCGAGGCCGACGAGGCCGACGCCGAATAGAAGCATGGTGGCAGGCTCGGGGACGGGTTCGTAATTGATAGTTAGCTCCGAAAAATCAATCAAAAAATCTCCGCCCAAAGAAGCAACCGTTACAGAAAATGTTCCATCCGACACATAATCAACATTGAGTGAGTATGGTCCAACTGTTCCTGTATCAATTTCACCAATATCCCAAATCCCATCCTCGCTCCAGCCAACACCCAATTCATGGTCTATTGGGATAAACCCCAACCACAACCAATCCGTATCATCATCAGTGAAAGAGATTTTCAGCTCGGCAGAATTAATTTGGGCAGCGGCCGGATCAAAAATAAAATTATGGGTCCAAGAAAAATAGCGAGAAATAGGGGTCAGAAATACAAGAAATAGGGGTCACAAGAAATAGGGGTCAAGTCTCATTTAAGAAATAGGGGTCAAGTCTCATTTTGACCTTACTTTGATTTAGTGTTATGGTTAAGA
>JAIWHJ010000296.1:0-3516 GCA_048629695.1 Promethearchaeota archaeon | reverse complement strand
TCAGTTTATAATAATGGTTCGTAGCTTTTAGCTGTTTAGCTCAATAGCTCGCCCGTAGGGCGCTATATTCAAACCTATACAATATATTTGTCGGTATTGCGGTGCCGGAACCTGAAAAAATGACACAGGAAGTTGACTACAACGAAATAATAAATCAGTACCGTTCCGATCCGTTTGATTATGTGGACATATTTACGCCGCATACCGGTAAGGTCAAATACCAGGTGCGTAAAAATGGTCAGGTGGAGGCGCCGGGGGGTGAATGGCAACATGTGCCCGGAACGCTTCTATATGTGCTGACCAGGGAGAGAAATCCCAAGCCCATACACTCCTCGACCAACGGTGAGATTTCTTTTATAAGGGACGATCTTGACGGACATTTCGTTGAGGCTGGTGAAAAAATCCTTACGATTAAACATCCCTTAAAGAAACGGGAAATAATTGAGAATATTCTCCGAAAGGTACTCTATTCATTTCCAGCGCCTGAACGGGCTAAATACTTTTTTTCTCTTGATATCCAGTCCAGGATTGAAAAATCAGGCGTCAGGTCTGTATCCATAAATACCGGGGACGAAATTTTAACCATGTCTCTTATGAAAAGGGATATTCCTGTATGTTATTCAGGGGAGCCTGGAATCATTCATTCCGTCTATTTCCGGCCAGGCGTTACCGTGGATCAGGATGAACCGCTTATAGGCGTCTGCTCCCAGGAAAAACTGCCCCTGATAAAACAGATTGTAAACCGTGTCAAAGCCGAATGGCAGTGATTTCAGACCGCTATACCCGTCTTGTCCGTGAACTCGTCCTTTTCGACGAGATTCCGGCAAGAACCCGTTATCTTCCGCCAAACACCGTACAGGAGATATTCAGGTACGGCGCCACAGTAGCCACTACGATCCACAAATTTGAAAACCTTACAAGGTGCATGGACCACGCCCGCTTACTGATTCGGGACTACGAGGAAAAGGGACTCTCGTTTCCGTGCGGCATGGTGATAATGGCAGACGAACTGACCGGAAGCACGGGCCGGTTCGGGCGTTACTGGCATGCCCCCAGGGGAGGATTGTGGATGACCCTGGTTTTTGTCAATACACTTCTTCCGGAAAATAAAGGGATTATCCCCCTGGCAGCAGGGGTTGCGTGCTGCGAAACAATCCGTGAATACGGGATTTACGCCCACGTCAAATGGGTCAATGATGTTCTTGCAAATGGTAAAAAAATTGCCGGAATCCTTACCGAGACCATGACAGGCCCCAAGTTTGGTGAAGAGTATATCCTTGTCGGCATCGGAATCAATGTGAACAATGACTCATTCCCGGACGAGTTGGCCCCTCTCGCCATTTCCATGAAAAGCATCCTGAAAAAAGAGCTGGATATTAACATGGTTGCCGCACGTCTGTTTGCGAAACTCTCCTGGAATATGGGGATTCTGCATTACGAAGACAGACTGTGCCTGGAACGGATAACACCTTATGATCAGGAAAATGAAAACGAGCATATGCTCTTAAAACAGTGGCGCTCCTTAAGCAACACAATCGGCCGAAAGGTATGTTTTGCCTATAACCTTGAAAAAGGCCCGTCATACGAGGCGAATGTAGAAGATCTGGACGCAAAAGGCGGCCTGATACTCAGGCTGGTGGAGAATGGAAAAATTGTAGTTGAAAAATCGGGTGAAATTTTTTATCTGGATGAAACGAATAAAGGTGAAAAAATAGCCGGAGAGAAAAATTATCGATAAAAATTCCTTTCCTTCCCCCTTTTCGGCTTCATCCTAATCACCCACCTCTATGGAAAAAGCAGCCAGTCGATAACATTACGTACATCCACTTGTAGTCCGTTCCAGTCAATTTGTCCGCCTTTGTCCATGGTCAAAAGAGTACAACGGACAGGAACGGATACTGAAAGCTCATCAACAGCCGTTTTCATGGCCATGACTTCCCGCTTTTTGGTTTGTTCATCCTCTATAGAATAGCTGACTTGAATAAGTTCGGTTACCCTTTTTCCCTCCTTGACCAAAAAATCGACCTCCCGGTCATTTCTGGTTTTGTAATAATAAATGTCACACTTGCGCCGCAGCAGTTCAAGAAAAATGATGTTTTCAAGATTTTGCCCCCTGCGAGCGCCGATCTGGAAAGAGACACGGTTTGAAAGGCCCGTATCAATTGAATAGTACTTTCTTGGGTTGACAAGTTGTTTTTTCACGGACCAGTCGAAGCGTCGGAGTTGAAAGATCAGATACGCATCCTCAAGGTAGCTCGTGTAGTTCCTGGCACTGTCGAAAGAAATCGCGAAAGTGTTTTTAAGATTGTTAGTCGAGTTGCACGAGGCATTATTAGTGAGCAAAAAGACGGCCATTTCTTCAAGTGCACGGTAATTTGTCAGGTTGTGCCGGGCCACGATATCGCGCAGCAGGATAGAGTCGTAATAAATTTTAAGGGTGTCCCGTTTAAGCTCCGCATCCTCAAGCTCAAGCAACTTGGGAAAGCCTCCCTGATCGAGATAGAGCCTGAAAAGTTGGTTGAGTTTGGTTCGGTGCCGGGTTTGTTCCGCCTGGGAATTAATAGTGAGCTTATTAAAATGTAAAAATTCTTTAAAGCTTAAGGGAAAGACCTCAATATCCAGATAACGACCGGTCAGAGCCGTACCGATCTCTTTGCTCAGCAGCGCCGAACTGGAACCGGTAATATAGAGACTGGACTGCTTCAGGGCATATTCTTTGAAAGACCATTTTTCCCAACCCTTAATATTCTGTACTTCGTCGAGCATGATGATCGGTTTATCTGACGGCGCTAAATATTCCAGATAAACTTCCCTGATCCTTTCCATAAGTTCCAGAGTAAGGTGATTGTAAAAGCGGGGATCCTCAAAGTTCACATAAAGTATATTACAAGAATCAAGCCCGCCTGCGGTCAGGCGTTTCATTTCATTGATCAGCAGGGTGGATTTGCCGGAGCGCCTTACACCCTTAAGGATCAAGATCTCCCCAGAGGCGGCTTTCCTGGCGATTTCCTCCTCATAACTCTGCCGAATCACAGTTGCCGGTAAGGGCCTATCCCAGTAATTCCAATCAGTCAACACTTCAAAAATTTCTTCTTTGGTCAGCATTGCTTCTTCTCCCATTGCATTATTGCAAGCTACAATATCACGAATAATCGGGAGATTTCAAGCAAAAAGTTCACGGTCAATCGTACAATTACGAATCACGCGAATACCGAACATGTAAAAGGAGGGGGTCCATTTGCAAATTAGTCATAAGCCAGGGGTCAAGTCTCATTTTGACCTTTCTCTGCAAACAGAAATTGTTTAATCTTCTCGATCCTTTTCAGCAGATTCCTGTCCTTGGACAGTTTCTTCTTCACTCGTTCAACAGCACTGCCGGCAGGGCTGTAACCGGTCATGCCATACGCTTGGCCTAGCTCCATAAGGGTGTCATTGCGCAATACACGGCAGAGATAAATTGCAACATTTCTCGGTTCATTGCTTTTGCCGCGCTTTGCGGTGAGAAGATCTTTCTCT
>JAIWHJ010000295.1:0-3522 GCA_048629695.1 Promethearchaeota archaeon | reverse complement strand
GTGATCATGTTGTTTTTTGCCATCAGCACAGCCCGCTGGGTGACATTTTCAAGTTCTCGAATGTTCCCCGGCCAGTCATGCATAAGTAATCGGTTAATTATTGTGTCAGGGACAAAATCAATCTCCTTTTTAAAGGCCTTGCGGTAAACTTTAATAAAATGAGAAGTCAGGTCGAGTATATCCTCCTTCCTCTCTCTTAAGGGGGGAATGACAATATTTATGATATTTAACCGATAATAAAGATCAAGACGGAATTTACCATCTTGAACCGCCCTTGCAAGGTCAATATTTGTGGCGGCTATAACCCTGACGTCTACCATAATGGGTTTATTGCCGCCCACCCGGATAATCTCGCCGTTCTGAAGAATCCTGAGCAGAGCCGACTGCATCTTGGGACTTATGTCACCAATCTCATCCAGAAAAATAGTTCCCTTGTCAACGACCTCGAATTTCCCCTTTTTCCTCGAAAAAGCGCCTGTAAACGCACCTTTCTCATACCCGAACAGATCACTTTCCAGTAAATTATCATTAATGGCGTTGCAGTTTACTTTTAGAAATGGCTTGTCCCGCCGGGAACTGTGATTCCGTACCAAATTTGCGACCAGCTCTTTACCAGTGCCGCTTTCACCACTGATAAGGATAGTGGTATCGGTATCAGCAACTTGATACACCATCTCACGAAGTTCACGCATCTGCCGGCAGTTACCCACCATTTCATCCGTCTGGTCTGCGATCTTTAACTTATTTCTTAGAGAATGTACCTGCTGCGACAGTTGAGCCCGAACCTTTTCACTCTCCTTTAATTCACTGATCTTCTGCTGAAGAACCTCCTCAATATTGTTGTGAAAATTTTTTAATGCCTGTTCATGCCGCTTCCTGTCAGTGACATCCCTCATAACCACCATGACAAGCTTGTCGTCCATATATCCCTGAAACGGCACGGAACTGTATTCCACATCAATCTTGCCGATCCTTTTCTCATATAGCGCCTTTTCATGCTTGTCAGACCCGATAGTCTTGAACGGGCAGGCGACCTGGACCTCCTTATTCTTCAAATTGCACCGGCACATCACATCGTAGCAGAATTTACCGCGTAGATCACCAAACACGCTGATGGCATACGGGTTCATGTACTCAATGACATAATCTTCACGTATCAGAAAGACCATCTCCGGCATGATGTCCAAGAGAGCCTGCCAGTTCTTGACCAGCCGATTGACCTCATCCCGTGTTTTGCGAAGTTCGGTATCCCTGCGCTCTTCAGTTTTCTTCATCCAACATTGTCCATGTGAATATTCGTAAAGGATCACAGGCGCTGTTTATTACAGTCGTCCCACGCCCATATAATGGAACCCTGCCTCCTGCATTTTGCGAGGTTCATACACATTACGCAAGTCAATGAAGACCGGTTTTTTCATAAGAGACCTGATCGATTTGAGATCAAGTGCCCTGTATTGGTTCCATTCCGTGAGCAGCACCACTGCGTCGGCGCCTTCGCAGGCTGCATACGGATTTTTGACAAACTCGAATTCCGGAAACATCGCGGACGCCTCTTCCATGGCCACCGGATCATGGACACGCAGCCTGGCGCCCTTTTCAGCAAGGGCCGGCAGAATGGTTAATGAGGGCGCGTCCCTCAGGTCGTCTGTTTCAGGTTTAAAAGTCATGCCTAAAATTCCGATGGTCTTGCCCGCCTCCGAACCTCCCAGGGCGTCTCTTATTTTTTTGACCATTCTTGCCTTCTGGGCGGAGTTGACCTCCACCGCAGCCTCCACAAGCCGGGCAGCGACGCTGTTCTCCTGGGCGATCCGCATCAGGGCAAGAGTGTCTTTCGGAAAACAGGACCCGCCGTAACCAGGCCCGGGATGAAGAAATTTCCCTCCTATTCGTCCGTCCAGCCCTACTGCCTTTGCAAGCGCAATAACATCTGCATTCACCGCCTCGCAGATATTTGCCATTTCATTAATAAAACTGATCTTAATGGCAAGAAATGCGTTTGCAGCATATTTTATAAGCTCGGCAGTTTCAAGCGTGGTCTCGACAAAAGGCGTAGAAATAAGGTAAAGAGGGTCGTACACCTCTTTCATTACTTTAACGGCCCGTTCCGAGTCAGCGCCGATAACCACGCGGTCCGGCCGCATAAAATCATTAATTGCCGCGCCTTCGCGCAGGAATTCCGGATTAGAGACAATATTAAAATCAGCATCCGGATTCTCCTCTTTCACAATTCTCTCAACCTGTCCGGCTGTCCCGACCGGCACCGTGCTTTTGTCTATAATAACGGTATACCCTTTTAAATGGGGGGCCAGTTCCCTTGCCGCGGAATAGACAAAAGAGAGATTTGCATAGCCGTCCCCCCTGCGAGTAGCAGGCGTTCCAACGGCGATAAAAACCGCATCAGACTCTGCGGCAGCCCCTGCCAGGTCTGTAGTAAAAAAAAGCCGCCCATCTTTCACGTTTTTCTCAACAATATTTTCAAGACCCGGCTCAAAAATAGGGATTTCTCCCTTTGCAAGTGAAGCAATCTTGGAAACGTCCTTATCCATGCAGATCACCCTGTGGCCGAATTCAGAAAGACACGCTCCGGTCACAAGTCCCACATAGCCTGTTCCGATCATGGTTATATTCATATTTATACCTTATAGTAAGAACGGTACCATTCAGTGAAGCGGCGAATCCCTTTTTCAACAGGCGTGTCAGGCTTAAAATCGATATCCTGAACCAGATCATCCACATCGGCATAGGTTGCCGGCACATCGCCCATCTGAAGAGGCAGAAAATTCTTCTCCGCCTTCTTGCCCAGGCAATCCTCCAGCACCTCGATATAGCGCATCAGTTCAACCTGCCGGTTGTTACCGATATTGTAAATCCGGTATGGCGCGTAACTCGTACATGGATCCGGATCATCGCCGTTCCAGTCAGGATCAGGCTCAGGCAATTTATAAATGACCCTGTAAACGCCTTCCACGATATCATCAATATAGGTAAAATCCCGCCTCATTTTACCGTGATTGAATACATCTATCGGCCTGTCTTCAAGTATGGCCTTTGTAAATAAGAAAAGGGCCATGTCGGGCCGGCCCCATGGACCGTAGACCGTGAAAAACCTCAAACCGGTGGACTTGAGACCGAACAGATGACTATACGTGTGGGCCATTAATTCGTTTGACTTCTTTGAGGCGGCATAAAGAGAAACCGGATGATCCACATTCTGGTGGACTGAAAACGGCATTTTTGTATTTGCGCCATATACGGAACTGGAAGAGGCAAAAACAAAATGCTTTACCCCGGTGTGCCGGCATCCTTCAAGGATATTGACAAATCCGACAATGTTAGTGTCAACATAGGAATGGGGATTCTCCAGGGAGTAACGAACCCCTGCCTGTGCAGCAAGATTAACCACAGCGTCAAAACCGTATTGGGCAAAGAGATTTTCCATCCCGGCCCGATCCTCAAGGTTGATATTAACATGTGTAAACGATGAATCCGGTGTCAATTGATCAAGACGGGCCTGTTTCAAAG
>JAIWHJ010000294.1:0-3526 GCA_048629695.1 Promethearchaeota archaeon | reverse complement strand
CATCCCCCCCTTTGCAAAAGGGGGGCTAGGGGGGATTTTATCTAACTTGTTGAAATCCCCCTAAATCCCCCTTTGCAAAAGGGGGACTTAAAAGCGCACCTTCGAAAACGTTGGAGGCTTTGACTGCCTAAAAGAGAGTTTTCAAACAGGCTCTTAGAAACCCGCAACATTATCTTTATACCCCCATGGACTTCAGTTCATCACGGATCATTCCGGATAATTTGGGTACGGCTTCATCAAGTGGGAGATCAATGCTCTTTCCGTCAGATCTTTTTCTTATCTCTACAAGGCCTTTTTCTGCAAAACGCCTGCCTACGGTTACCCTGTAAGGAATGCCGATCAGATCGGCATCCTTGAACTTGATTCCCGGTCGTTCATCCCGGTCGTCAAGAAGTGGTTCCATTGATTCTTTTTTAAAATCTTCATAAAGGGTTTCAGCCGCCCTGGTAATCTTTTCATCCTTTGTGGAAAGATTGAGGATGATCACCTGAAACGGCGCAATGGGCAGCGGGAATTTGATGCCGTCCTTGTCGTGATTCTGTTCTATGGCAGCGGCCACTGTCCGGCTCACTCCTATGCCGTAACAGCCCATTATAAAGGGGATTTCCCGTCCCTGATCGTCAAGGAATCCGGCCTTTAACGCAACGCTGTAACTTGTGCCGAGCTTGAAAATGTGGCCGACCTCGATTCCGCGGGTTAATTCCAGTTTCCCACCGCATTCCGGGCAGCGGTCTTCTGATGTGATCATTCTCAGGTCAGCCGCCTGCATCACCTTAAAATCCCTGTCCAGGTTTGCATTTAGAAAATGGTAATTTTTTTCGTTGGCGCCGATAGTGAAATTGTGCATTTCCGTTATTTCCGAATCAGCTACAACCGGTATCTTAATGCCCACAGGACCCAGATAGCCACTGGGTACTCCCGTGGAATCAAAGACCTGTTTGTCATCAGCCAATTCGACATCAACGGCGTTTAACAGATTTTTGAGTTTTACCGGCTGTACCTCGCGATCCCCACGCAAAAGCACGGCCACTGGTTTGCCATCCGCCATGTAGACCATGGTTTTTACAAGATTTTTGGGCGAAATACCTAAAAATTCCGTGACTGCATCAACTTTTCTTTTTCCAGGGGTTTCGATTTTTTCAAGGGGCAGCGATTCCGGCCTGTCAGCGGATTTGACAGGCGGTTTGCATCTTGCCTTTTCCATGTTGGATGCATAGCTGCACTCTTTACAGATCACCAGTGTGTCCTCTCCTGTATCGGCAAGGACCATGAATTCGTGGGAAAAGCTTCCGCCGATCGTGCCGGTGTCAGCCTCTACGGCACGAAATGAAAGACCGCAGCGGGTGAATATACGGGTGTATGCTTCATACATCTTTCGATAAGTGATTTCAGCGTCACTTTCGGTTGCGTCAAAGCTGTAAGCGTCTTTCATGATGAATTCCCTGCCGCGCATCAAGCCGAAACGAGGTCGAATTTCATCCCTGAATTTTGTCTGGATCTGGTAAAGGTTTATGGGCAGATTCCGGTAGGAATGAACGTTTTTTCTGACCAGATCGGTAATTACCTCTTCATGGGTCGGACCCAGGCAATTTTCTCTGTTATGACGGTCAGTGAAGCGCAGCAGTTCCGGGCCATACTTCTCCCATCGCGCTGATTCTTTCCAAAGATCTGCAGGCTGCACCATCGGAAGAAGCAGCTCCTGTGCGCCCGCTTTATTCATTTCTTCCCTGACGATCTGTTCAACCTTACGGATGGATGCCAGCCCCAGCGGTAGATATGAATAGATCCCGGATGTCAGTTTGCGGATAAAACCAGCTCTCAGCATCAACCTGTGGCTGACCACCTCGGCCTCTGCCGGGTTCTCTTTCAGGGTGGGCAGTAACAATTGTGAGTATCGCATTATTTTTCCTGCTTTGTTTTAAAGGTTCAGAGGTTCAGGGTTCAAGGTTCAAGGTTCAAGGGTTCAGAGGTTAAAACTTGCCCCATAGTTGTATTAAAAAAGTAAAGCAGTTAACCCTGAGCTGTCACACTATTTTTTTCTAGTTGTTTTTCATCATTCATCATTCCAGAGGTTCGAAGGTTGACATTCTTATGCCCTGCCCTCTTATTCTTACGTTTTTGATAATTCATCCAGTTCGGATAGGAAAACCCGCAACAGATCCTTTTCCTGAACCTTTTTGTAAAGCTTTCCTTTTTTAAAAATAATCCCCAGGCCTTTGCCGCCGGCAATGCCGATGTCTGCTTCCGCGGCTTCGCCCGGCCCGTTGACCACGCATCCCATTACTGCAATCTTTAAGGGATTGGAGATCGATTGAATATGTTGTTCGACTTCTTCTGCAAGAGCAAACAGGTTGATTTCGCATCTGCCGCACGTGGGACAGGAAATAAGTTCAGGGCCTCGTACACGGATACGGAGGCAGCGCAGGAGTTCGTATGCCACTCTTATTTCTTCAACCGGGTCCCTGGTGAGCGAAATTCTTATAGTGTCGCCAATGCCGTCGTGAAGCAGCATTCCCAGGGCAACGCTTGATTTGACTGTCCCGGCGATTAGTCCTCCAGCCTCTGTAACGCCCAAATGCAGAGGGTAATCACTTTTTTGGGAGAGTTCCCTGTAGGCATAAACTGTGTTCAGTGTATCAGAGGATTTAATGGAAATTTTAATATCAAAAAAATTCATATCCTCAAGCAGAGCAACATTTTTAAGCGCGCTTTCAACCAACGCGGCCGGCACGGGATGACCGTATTTTGCCAGTATGTCCTTTTCAACGGAACCCGAGTTTACTCCTACCCGGATGGGTACTTTGTGCTGTTTGGCGGCGGTGATGACTTTTTCGAGTTTTTTATGACCGCCGATGTTACCGGGATTAATGCGGACCGCCTGGGCGCCGTTTTCCATGCTTGCGATCGCCAGGCGGTGATCGAAATGGATATCAGCTATGAGCGGAATTTTGATTTGATCACGGATTTTTTTTATTGCCCCGGCTGCCTCCATGTCTAAAACAGCAACCCTGATCAACTCGCATCCAACATCTTCAAGCCGATGGATCTGGGCAACGGTCATCTCTATGTTACGGGTGTCCGTGTTTGTCATAGACTGAACCGCAACCGGCGCATCACCGCCGATAGGGACATTGCCGATATGGATTTGACGTGTCTTTTTCCGTGTAACCATAACACCCTATTATAATCATTACCCTCTGTTTTTGCACCATTTTATCGGGGAATGCGCCAAAAATGCTGTTATTTATTGATTGGTTTATTGGTTAGTTGGTTAGTTGATTCGGGGTTCAGGCTTCGAAGAAGATCGTACAACTTAAGGGGGTACTGAAAAACAGCAAAGCGATTAACCCTAACCCGGATAAACTGGAATTCTTTAAAGGTCCAGGACTATTTCTGGATATGTTGAGGTTGCTGCCATAACTCCTGTTTTAGTTATTTTCTTAGGATTCGGCAAAAAATAAAATGCTATTTTGTTATGTTTGTCGGAAATGGGACTTTAGTCCCATACAGCCACTGCATCCCACAA
>JAIWHJ010000293.1:0-3534 GCA_048629695.1 Promethearchaeota archaeon | reverse complement strand
TATCTTACTAGTATGGCTCGTGGGTGCAAAAAGAAAAAAGGCCTGATATATCTGATATCGGAAGGATATGCGCATAGTTGGTCATCAATGCCCAGGCATAGATATCGGTGTAGGTCTGAGAGGCTACCTGCCCCATCCTGGGGACAAAATTGGAATTGGCAATTGGCTAAAATATCAAAAATCCAGCGGGCTTTTCGCCTCTTTTATTGTCAGGGTCTTAATCGTATGGGTATATATCATTGTCGTCCTCACATCGCTGTTTAGTGGATCAGTCGCTTAAAATGCTCCGCATGGCTAAATCAAGGTTAGTGAAAAAAAACGGTAAGGTTCCAGACAATCTGGTTTTCCTTCACGCTGACGCTCTTCAACTTCCATTTCAAAAAAACATTTTCACAACAATCCTTTCTGAGAACCTACTTCACTGTCTTTACGACACAAGTATCACGCTCAAGCAATTAAAGACCGTGATATCGAAGAACGGCAGAATGTATTTCACAACATTGGTGAAAAACAACCGTTTTGCTGATAAATATCTTGGGGTTTTGGCAGACAGCGGCAAATTGGTATCGAGGGCCGTGGTTGACCACCAAAAAGTATTTGAGCAAGTCGGCTTTTTTGCAAAGTACGAAACAACCGGTAACATCTTGGTAATCAAAGGAAATAAATAGAAAAATCAGCGAGCCAGGCAGTTCACTTGACGCCGAAAACGTCTGCGGCGCTGACGCGGCAAGGTTATAGGCGGCGCAAGTGACCTTGATTCGGTCAACAAATGAAGGGAGATACAATGAAAGCAGAATTCACAGCTATTATAGAAGCCGCACCTGAAGGCGGTTATTGGGCTATTTGCCCAGAGGTTCCTGGTGCCAACGGTCAGGGAGAAACGATCCAGGAAGCGAAGAATAGTTTACGCCAAGCTATTGAATTGATTTTGGAGGATCGGAGGGCCGACATTTTTCGTGGACTCCCCGAGGACGCCATTCAGGAAAAGGTCTTGGTTGGATGAAACGGCGAGATTTGGAGCGTAAATTGCGGATAGCAGGTTGTTACTTAAAGCGCAAAGGCAGTGCCCATGCGCTTTGGATCAATCCGAAGACTGGAGTTGTGGAAGCAGTGCCGAGACACACCGAAATCAAAGAGCCATTAGCAAAGAAAATCCTGAAGAATATGAATGCAGAATGAATGACCGAACCAGACGCTTGAGAGGGACTGGGCAAAGCCGCGCCGTTTTTTGAAAGACAGTATTTAGTCGACAGCTTATGCTTTTATCATAGTTTTTCGGTTATCGTTGCCCAGCCCCTCAGCTTCACGTTGAACTAAGCCGGAGGATCTTTATTTGGATTTTCAATGGGATTACAGACAGGTTGGTTTTGGGGTGCTCATGCACTCAGGAGAATAGCCAAAGCAGCATGAGCAGAGCAATTTGTGGAAGAAGACTTCTTTGAAAAGTAATACTGGCCTTTTTGGATCGTTGATACAGGTTTGTATACGATAGTATGAAGTCTTGGGCGTAGTTCCGCGCAGGTTCTTCCCAAAAATTCAAATGTTCAAGGGTCCGCCCAATAATTTTCGGCTGGATAATAAAGCAGAAAAGGGCAAAAATATTGTCAGGGAGCAATTTATGCCGTAATTTCATGGAAATGATTACGGAACATTTCAGGAAGGAAGCGACTATGAGTAACAGAAATACCGCCGCATGTCCCCTCCGCTGTTGGGGTTGCTCGCTGATATTCCCATGAAAGGAAGGTGAATAGTGGAAAAATCCAAAATAGCTCTGAAACCTTACCTGGATACAATCACCGGGTATTGCAGCACCCTTTCAAATGAAGAGCTGACAGATATCATTATCAGTCTCGCAAAGGATGTCCCGACCTCGGGCAGGGTCGGCTTTTTGGAAAAGCTCCGGTCATATCTCCCTGATCACAGGGTGGAAATGGTGCCTGAAGCAGGTGAGATTGAACAGATTCTTGATGATATACAGGCGCTCAGGGAAAGCATTGAGGAAAGGATCGAGTCCATCGAAGACGGAAGTTACTGGGATGATCGTGATGACTGGGAAGATGATGAATATTATAATGACGATCCTGATTATGTCAGCGAATATCAGGTTGAAGAGCTGGAATCCTTTTTTGATGATGCTGAAAGCCTGTTTCTGGATGACAGACTTGAAGATGCTCGGAAAGTGTACGGGGCCATGTTTAGTTTGATAAGTGATGTTAAAGAGCAAGCAGATTATTTATACCTGAATGAAATAGATATCAGGGAGGCAAGGGCTAGATATTGCCGCTGTGTTTATAAAACATCAGATACGGACAATAGGCTGTATGAATTTGTTGCGGCCATGGAAATTGACGCATCCGTCCCTCACAATGAAAATGAATATGATGAAAATTATCCCATGATGCAGGATGTTATTGATGCGAGGCCGGGCGAGATGGAAGGGATGGAATCATTCTTGCCGGTCTGGAAGGAAGTATTGACTGAAAAAGGAACAAAAGGAAGACCTGCGGTTCTGCTCCTGGAAGCGGTTAACCGTCTTAAAGGCATCAGCGGAGTATCAAGGCTGGCAAAAAAATGGAAAAACAGCCAACCCCAGGGATACTTGTTCTGGCTTAATATCCTGAAAGAGGAAAATGATCAGAAAGGCATTATCACTGCAAGCACGGAAGGCCTGAAGGCATTAAAAGAAGGTGGGTTCAGGGAAAGTGTTGCAGAATTGATGATAGGTGCGGCAGGAAAACTTAATGATACGGGACATTTGCTGCTCGGAAAACGGGAAAGGGTTTTTTCACATATGAGTGATCAGAACCTGCTCGATCTTGTGGATGAAGCAACAAAACAGAATGCAAGGGATAAGGAACTTGATACGGTTATTAATTTTTTCAAGGCCCGCAAATCAATTGATGTTGATGAAAAAGTCCTTTATGTAAAGATCCTCTTGATGTCAGGCAAGCTGGATAGCGCGGTTGCCATGGCAAAAAATGAAAAAAGTGTGGGTTGGTCTTACCGTAGTCATGCAGGTGTTGTTTTCGGGTCCGTTCTATCGGTTCTTGCCGGCCATTCTGAAAAGGCAGGGACAATAAAAAGCCTCCTAAAAGGCTATGCAAACGAAAAAACAGTATATTCAGGAAAATTTTCAATTGATTGCGACATAGGTACATCATTTTATCAGGAAATCATCAAGGGATTAAAACAGAAAAAAGACGCAAAATCCCAGGCATCCGAATGTCTTTCATGGGCTGAAAAAATCGGAAAGGGCCGGATTGAGCACATTGTTTCCAACAAGCACAGGGCCGCCTATGTTAGGGCTGCGCAGGTGCTGGGCTCTCTTGCCGAGGCTTACCTGGCAATGGATCAAGAAAGCAAGGCCCTAAAAATACTCCATGAATACTATAATGAAAAATATAACAGGTTCAGCGCATTCCGCAGGGAGGTAAAATCAGTTGTTATGCATTCAGACCTGCTGAAAAAATCAGGTTTTTTGACATAAATCAACTTCAATCCGATTTTATCCTTGGATCCAGGGCGTCTCTCAGC
>JAIWHJ010000292.1:0-3535 GCA_048629695.1 Promethearchaeota archaeon | reverse complement strand
AGCAATAATGAACGGATTTATGTTTTAGCAGATGCCCTGGAAGATGTTAAACTTGGCAGTGCTGCTGAGAAATAGGCAAAGGCGTGGGTCGAAAAACCCACTCGATTTTGGTCCAAGTATATGGAGATACAGCAGTTCTCTTGCCCCCCACAACCACTTCCTCCCATCCACAGCCTTCTGGTAGATGGTTTCTGATGACGGCCAGATTCTGACAAACCACAGACGGGAAGCTATAGAAGTTGTGATTACATTATGAAACCTGGCATGAGATTTGAGGGACTGTGGGGGCAGATTGTGGCAAGTATCATTGAAAATCCCGAGCCGGGGAAAACGTTAGGTTAATTTGGGTAGTGTGCAATCCAGTCAAACTTTCAATTACATTTGGTAGTTTCAATCAGCCCTTAAAGGAGATTATGGTATCCATCCCTGAGAAAGGGCTGATTCAAATATCGTTAGGATTATAGATGAAGATGACGACAATCTAAATTACTATTATCTTATGACAATTTTTCCTGGATTTGAGATATTTACTCTCCGACCAAAGGTCTAGAATTCAATGGGCGTGTGGACGTAGTTGACAAGGTTGAATAACTATTTGCGGCTGAAAAGAAAAGACCCTTCTGAGGTGAAGATTGGTCACCGATCGCCTTGAGATATCTTATAGGACTCCCAGTATTCATTATTCTCCTGTCCCCTTAAATCTTAAATGGAAACCGGGCGGTAAATCTGGAAGAGCTCTGGCCCGATCTCAAGACCGGCCCACGGTTCCTTTACAAGAACCCGTATCGTCATGAGAAGCGCTTTATCGTGGTTGATGCGTTTCTTATCCTCCTGCAAGCAACTGGAATATTCGTACCTGATCCCCTTCTGCAAGGACCTGCTTGCGCGTGGAAATTTGACCGTTAATCATAAAATAGGTCTTTCCGCTCTCGAGGGAGAGGTTTTGATATTTTTGAACCAATATGCTGGAAAGCCGGTCGATGGTCGTGCCCTCGGCGACATCCAAAACCTCCCGCTCCACGCCTGCAAGGATACGGAACAGACTTGAAAATTGTACGGTGATACGCATTGGGGCCTGCTTATCATGTAAGCTCCGCCCGAAAACCATGGTCGAGTGGAGCTTTCATTTCAACCTCGGGTGATTCCGGCTTTCCTACAAGCCAAGGGATTTGATCACATCTTCCATTCCGCCCAGCTTTTCCAGTGAACTGCGGCTGGGCTTACCTGTGGTCTCATCCCACTCAATAGCCTTGAAAAAATTACGAATAAAGCCTTTGTGATCCACGGTGACCCCCTCAAGGGGGCCCTCGGTCTGCGGGGGTTCGCCCACGCTCCGTTTGGGGAGCTGGAAATCGGCGGGTTTCATGCCCTCGCGAAGGTTGAAGGCGTGACGCATATTGTAAATTCTAAGCCCGGCGTTCATCTCTTCCTCTTCGCCAAAATTCCAACCGGTGACGGGAGGCATCAATTTCCAGGCGATATTCTGCACGCCGGTAAAGTCCTTAAATAAACACAATCCCGTCGTGTTGATGATTTCCTGGGCCGCTGTTGCACGAAGATCCGGTTCGCCGCTGCCTTCGGCATTGTATTTCGATGGATCCGGCGTTTGCATATGCTGAATTCCCAACCCGCCTTTAACATGACGGGCCGGTGTGGGATCAATGGCGTACGTTCTTGCGAATCCCGGACCGAGCCGGGGGTCGTGCATGGGCAGCTCTATGCCTTTAACGGTGACAAGATACTCGGTCCCTTTCCCGATCTTTTCGGCGGCCCCGGCGGAACCAAGGGCCAGCAACTTGCCGAATTCAGTGCTTTGATCGGCCATCTCCTGGGTCGCTTGTACGATAGCCTCCGCATTTCCCCATGTGAGTTCTATGCCGCCGGTATCCCCCTTGCTCAGGATTCCGTTCTCATAGCACTCAATGGCCCAGGTCACTGTGGCGCCTGCGGAAATGGTGTCCAGGCCGTAGATATTACAAATATGGTTGCATTTGAGGAGCGCCTCGAGATTGTCGTTCAGCATCAAACACCCGAAGGCCGCAGAAGTCTCATATTCGGGCCGACCGGTTTCACCCACAGGCCACTTGCCGTCTTTGACATCATAGATGGCCCCGCAGCCTATAGGACAATTGGCACAGGCATATTTCTTTACCCTGTATTTGGCATCCATAACCGGTCCCTCAAAATTCTTTCCTGCCTCTTCACCGTAATCGACGAGGCCGATGCCCTCCCAATTCTTCACCGGCGAATCACCGCTTATTGCTGAAGCCGCCGTAAAAATCGTGGTGCCGAAAGTTGAAAAGGCCCCGGCTATCTGGGCGGCCGGCCCGTTTTTTATCGTATCGAGGATATCTTGATTGGCCGCTTTTAGCTTCTCGGGATCGGCCACCGGCACGTTGCCGGTCCCCCGCACGACCACAGCCTTTAATTTTTTTGAGCCCATTACGGCCCCGCAACCACCACGGCCAGCCGCCCGATGCCCATCGTTTATGACCGCGGCAATTAGGGACAACTTCTCGCCCGCTGGACCTATCATGGCGGCCCTGAGCCTATTTTCCTCTAACTCGCCCTTGAGGGCCGCCTCGGTTTCAAGGATATCCTTACCCCAAAGATGGGCGGCATCCTTGATTTCCACTTCACCGTCATTGATCCACACATAAACGGGTGTTTCCGATGCCCCTTGCACAAAAACGGCATCAAATCCCGCTTTTTTCAGTTCAGGCCCGAAGTATCCCCCTGAATTGGCATCGTTCCAACCGCCGGTTACCGGTGATTTGCAGACAACGGTATAGCGGCCGCTTAAAAGTGCACCGGTCCCGGTCAAAGGGCCTGTTGTGAACCCCACGATGTTGTCCGGCCCCAGGGCATCCGAGCCCGGTTTCATTCTTTCGAACAATACCTTGGCGCCGATCCCGTATCCCCCGATGTATTGTTTGGCCATCTCTTCCGTCAGGGCGAGCACTTCATGGCTGCCTTTTGTTAAATCCACAAATAACATTTTCCCGCAATAGCCGTTCATTTCGCCACCTCCCTTTGATTATGAATGATATAATATACCGGTAAAGTGATAAGAATTCCCTTTTTTCGAGTGAGAATATAGATGAATTGGTCTGGTGTGTCAACAGAATGCAATCTCGTGATGTTGTGGGGCGGCTTTCGGGCTGAAACTGAAAACTGAGGTCAGGTAAGTTTACCTAAGGTTGAGGGATGCAGCTGACAAGATTGAATAGCCAAAAGTGGGTGAAAGGAAATGGCCTTTCTAGGAAATAGATTTTTCACCAGATTGACTTGATATATCTTGTGAGGACCTCAGGTTATCAACCAGCAAAAAAAACCTGTGATACATCTGACATCTAACCGCACGAAGGTTGGTGTTTCATTTATTTTGCGTTGATTTTGGTCAATTTTAGGAGTATTCAGGAAGACATACCACTTAATAACATTAGGCTCTTATAAAAAATATTGTGCGCAAAATGGTCACAAATTTAGATTCCAATAGCGAAGCGCTCTGTTGCCAATAAATTCAGGAATTCAG
>JAIWHJ010000291.1:0-3545 GCA_048629695.1 Promethearchaeota archaeon | reverse complement strand
GATAAATTATATTTATGCCTCGACGACCTCGCATCATCATACCTGGCGTTCCCCTGCATCTGATCCAGCGAGGAAATAATCGGCAGTCCTGTTTTTATACCTTATACCGACGAGGATTACTATTGTTACCTTGAAGGAAGAGAGTGGATATCTTCAAGAATGTCCAGTAAACGGTCTCTGTGGTTTTTGTTTTGATTGAGGATCAGTACAAAGCTGTCCGGTTGCTTGTTTGTCAGGAAATAGCCTGCATATGAATAGACCCCTGTCAGTGTCCCTGATTTGACTCTCCTGTTATCGGAAAGGGGCAAAAGCATGTAATAGGGTCGGAATGCCTCTAAAATTGTGATCATGGCACGCGGGGTCACCCTGTTATTACGGGACAATCCCGAACCTTCGTAAATTTTCACCGCCTTTTCATCAATCCCCAGCTCTTTATTGAGATACTTTGTAAGGGCGTTTCTCCCTTTTGCCCATGTGGCCGGATATCCCGATTGCTTAGCGCCGCATGAGAGAAAGAGTTGGTTGGCTATATAGTTGTTTGAATAAAGCATAAGAGATTCGATCAGAGAGTCAAGTTTTTTTGAGGATCTGTGGATGTAGACCGGCGTAAGATCATCAGGCACATGGGTATGAATAATCAGGCCGTTGCCGGGAATCTTTTTTTTCTTTTGAATTGCCCGGAATAATTCGCCTGTGTGCCTTGTGATGTTTTTTTTGTCAGAGGAAATGTTGAGTCTGTAGGCGCCGGGTTTAAGCCCTTTGCCCATTTTTTTCATCAACGGCAGTGTAGGTGTCTGGGGCTCGGCGGAGCGAACAGCGCCTTTTGGTGAAACTATAATATGTACTGTGTTGAAATTTACGGCTAATGCGGAGTTTGCCGCATCGTACGGGTTAAGACCTCGGCCTGAACCGTCCGGATCGGCCGCAATGTCAAACAAAGAGTCGTCAAGCAGAATATTTCTGATCTGATGGACATTTTTTTCTTTTAAAACATCCATGATTTCTGATATCTCTTCCGATGTAAGGGCAGGATCGCCGAATCCCCGGATGTAAAGATCATTCTCTTTGCTATGATAAAATCGGGTTTCAAAACAAAAGGCGGGTCCCAGGATTTCAAGGGCCGCGCATGCGGTTGCGATTTTTATGATGCTGGCAGGCATAAGGAGGGAGTCGGGATTATTGGCTGCAATGATTCGGCCCCCCTTGGTAACAAGAAATCCGCCGTTTTTGACCAAACCAACAGCTTTATCCTGCAGAGGTTGGTCGGGAAGAGATGCCGCACATGCGGCAGCGGCAGCAAGGCAGAAGAGCACGGCAAACAACGCGGTCTGCGTTGTCCGCCGGAATGATGATTTCAGTAACGCCTCGAATGCCCGTCCGTAACCGATTGTTTTGTGCTGCAAAACAAATGCCCATAGGGTTATCAATTTCTGCATCATACTACAATCTTAGCATTTTTTAACCTTGAAGAAAATCTGATTATAGCGTAATCGTTCACAGGGGCACCTGATCGCGTACAGACTTAAAGGACAATTTGTCAAAAAACGTGAAGTGAATTATTTTCCAGCCGGGATAGAAAAAAAATGGGGTCAGGATCGGATAAAAGGAGATCAGCGGATTGTCCCCTGTTTCCATGTTGCCCCAGATGATTTTTTTGTCATGTTCAATATTGTAAACAAACGTTGTGCTTTTTCTTTAAATGTTTATAATTGTGGACATGGATTTGATGAATGACATGGAAGCCTTGGGCAAGCAAATACGAGAAGCACGGAAACAACGTGGTTTGTTGCAATCAGATATTGCGGAACTTATATCGGCTCGTCGTCAGGTTATCAGTGAACTTGAACGTGGTGTGTACAAAGGCTCGTTGAGGCGTGCTATGGAGGTTTTGCGGGCAATGGGATTGCGCCTTACTATAGAACCCGTGCGTTTTCCTACTTTGGATGAATTATCCGATGAGTGAGAGAATAAAAAAAATACGGGTAAGCGTGCAGGGAGGAGACAGTGGTACGCTTGAAAAGACCCATCGTTTCTCTTTTGCCTATGATCATTCAGCACTGCGTGATCATCAGGTTTCTTTAACCATGCCGGTGCGCCTGCCAAGTTACAGCCGTGGCGCAATTCATCCCATATTTGAACAGAACCTGCCAGAGGGTTTTGTTCGTGAGCGTATCGTTGAACGATTACGAAAACATATTCGCATTGATGAGATGCTGTTTCTCGCACTTCAGCGTGATTACGGGATAGGAAGACTTCGGTATCATTCCAGTCGGTTTCCGGATAGTCAGGCAGGTAAAGAAGATCTGGCGGAAATTCTACAATGGCGGGGCACTGAATCTCTCTTTGAGGAATTAGTCAATAAATATTTGCTTCAAACCTCTATCAGTGGCGTACAGCCTAAGGTCTTGGTTAGTGATACTCGGGCAACATTTCATACGCCGGGATTAATCATAAAAAGCGGCCTTGATGAATATCCCGGTCTGGCCGTTAATGAATATTTCTGTATGACCGCAGCTAAAAAATGTGGCTTAAATGTGCCGGGATTTCACCTCTCTGACGATCGTTCTCTGTTTATTATGCATCGATTCGATCTTCATGATGATGGTGAACGTTTTGGGGTGGAAGATTTTTCTGTTCTGCTGGGCGAGAGGGTGGATGATAAATACACAGGATCCTATGAGTCTCTTGCCAATGTTATTAAAATGTATTGTGCCTCTCCGCGTAGAGATCTTGAATCTTTTTTTCGTTTGATGGTGCTATCCGTTGCCGTTGGTAACGGAGATGCGCATAAGAAAAACTTTTCAGTTATTTATGACGATATAAAAAGGCCTGAAACAATACGCCTGTCTCCTGTTTATGACATAGTTTCGACATTGCCATATCTGGAAAATGATACTCCGGCATTAAAAATGAATGGTCATAAAAAGGCCTTTCCCAAAAAAGCTGAGTTGAACCGTTTCGGAAAACGAATCGGTATAAAACAACCCGCTGAAATTATTGAGCAGGTTGTTGACAGTGTAAGTGATACTCTTACGCAGCACAAATATTTATTCGAAGAATATCCGTTCATTTATCGTGCGATAAAACGGGCAATATCCAATTGTGTGGGGCGGAGGGGAGAAGGGGAACATCCTTAAGTAACTAAATAAGGCACTGGTTCAGTTTAATTGGGAAAGTTTATTACCGCATATCAAATGGTTACGCCATTCTAATTTTGAAAAGATCTTGCGGCGAAATTCGCTGTTCAATCACTCCCAAAGCCACAGCCGGTACCTCCTTGGTCGTGAAAGGCTACCAACTTAAAACGGGACACTTTTCGCCATTTTGGCTTTATGGTAATTCCAAAATCAAGCAAAATTTGAGGAGTTGCTAACTGATTGAATTTACAGGCTGTCCCGTCTTACGTTGGTAGCCTCAATGTCTTGCGAGGTCGACCTACCTTTCCGGTTCAGAAAATTTGTTTTCCCAAGAAAGAAGAGTATTTTTAGCGATTTCAAAAATCCGAGTTGCGGCATTAAGTTGAAGACCCTCAGTCCTAACGTTCA
>JAIWHJ010000290.1:0-3558 GCA_048629695.1 Promethearchaeota archaeon | reverse complement strand
AGAAATGTGCTTTTGCTTCAGCAATATTGAGTTGTGTCATAATTATCTCCTTCCGTGACTATCTTGGTTGGTCATGCATTTTTTGCAAGAAAAAAAACTAAAAGGGCTCAGCTGGATATTGGGTTGCGCTACAGCTTAACCCAACAAATTTTATTTGAAAATATATACCCGCACAGGTCGAAATTTTTGAGACGGGCTACGAGTCGAATTTTCAGGAAAGTCTGTTTTTAAAATCTTCATACCCGAATTTTCTGACTACTTTTATTTTTCCCGAATCAGGATCATAAACGGCAATGTCGGGGAGTTTTACTCCGTTGAAATGGCTGTTCCTGACCATCGTATAATGAGCCATATCCCGAATAATGATCCTGCTGCCGATTTCAAGGGGTTTGGGAAAGGAGTAATCACCGATTACATCGCCTGCAAGACAGGTTATACCTCCCAGACGATACGTGTAATTATACTCACCGGCGATCCCTGCGCCAACAACATCGGGCCTGTAAGGCATTTCAAACACATCCGGCATGTGGGCCACGGCTGATGTGTCAAGAACGGCAATGTCCATTTCGTTATGAACTATATCAAGCACCGTGGCCGCCAGCACACCCGCATTAAGCACCACGGCCTCACCCGGTTCCATATAGACCCTGACCCCGTACCGTTCCCTGAAACCGATAATCAAATTGCAGAGCAGGTCAATATCGTAATTTTTACTGACAATATGATGTCCGCCGCCCAGGTTTAGCCACTGAATTTTGTGCAGATGTTTGCTGAATTTTTTTTCAATTACCTTTAAAGTACGTTCAAGCACATCTGAATTCTGGCAGCATAAAGAATGAAAATGAAGCCCTGTTATCCGGTCAGGCAATTTGTTCCCTAACTGCTCCGCGGTTACGCCCAAACGGGAAAACCTGTCACACGTATTATAAAGCCTGACCTCGACTTCCGAATGTTCAGGGTTTATCCGGATTCCGAATGAGACCTTTTTTGAACCTGTTTTGATAAATTTTTGAAATCGATGCCACTGGGAAAACGAATTAAAAATCATAAAATCAGAGTATTCCAGAAGCCTGCCGAATTCGCTTTCCTTATAAGCCGGGACATAGACGTGAATCTCTCCGCCGAATTCCTCATGCGCCAAGCGGGCTTCATTCAGTGAACTGACGCTTGCGCCATTAAGGTACTCCCTTATCAACGGGAAAAGAGAGAACATGGAAAACGCCTTTAATGAAAGCAGAATCCGGCACCCGCTCCTATCCCTGATCCCGGCCAACTTCTTCAGGTTCTGTTCCACAACCCCGCGATCAACCACGTAGCAGGGCGTTGATATGTCATTGATGTTGAAATCCATTTTTTCTGATTCTCTTGCCTGTTGCAAAAAAAATTCCTGTAATGTAACCTATGCCGGCATACTAAATGAAAAGGAGTAAATTATGATGCACAGGCTATTTGTGGCGATTGATTTTCCGCAAGAAATAATAAAGAAACTCACTTCCCTTTGTTTTGGTGTCCCCGGCGCAGGATGGACGCCTGAAGAACAACTGCATCTCACCCTGCGTTTTATAGGGGAGGTTGACGGGGTATTGTTTAAAGAGATAAAAGAGGATCTGAAAAATGTGGAAGGGAATTCCTTTTCAATGCGCCTCAAGGGCTTTGGCCACTTTCCGCCCAAAAAAGCGCCCAGGGTGCTATGGGCTGGAATTGAAACAAACGATACTCTGGTTCAATTAAGGAACCGTGTAAACTCTGTCCTGGTCCGGCTCGGCCTGGAACCGGAACACCGAAAATATTCCCCGCACGTAACCATTGCACGATTAAAGAATACTCCGATTACCAAAGTGACTGACTTTCTTGCTGTAAACGGACTCTTTAGCGCCGGCCCTTTCGAAGTTTCGAAATTCAGCCTCTATTCAAGCGTTCTAACACAAAAAGGGGCCATACATAATATCGAGGCGTCGTACGATTTAAACAGAACGTAATCGATCACAGGGGTCAGGGCCATAGTCGCTGACTTAACCGGTGTTTGAACGAAAAGTGCTCCAGCCTAGGGTTTGATAAGATTTTCAGCCTATTCTTCATAGCGAATATTTTTGAAAAGCTGTCAGCCATTAGCGGTTAGCTATAAGGGATGGTGCCCGTCCAAATATCACTTCATCACTCGTCACTATTCACTTTTCTAACAAGTACCACCGCATGGGCGCAAATCCCCTCCTCCCGGCCGGCAAATCCCATTTTCTCGGTTGTAGTAGCCTTGACATTAACGGCTTCTATACCAACCCCGCAGGTTTGTGCGAGATTTTTCCGCATCTGATCAAAAAACGGCGCCAATCCAGGCTTCTGTGCCACGACCGTGATATCACCATTTTCAAGCATGAATCCCTTTTCAGCAGCAATCCGGACAACCTCGGACAGAAGATTCAGGCTTTCTATCCCTTTATACCGGTCATCCGTATCAGGGAAATGTCCGCCGATATCGCCCGCTCCGACAGACCCAAGCAAGGCGTCGCACAAGGCATGAGTCAATACGTCGGCATCCGAATGGCCATCAAGTCCCATAGAGTGGGGAACCGTAACACCGCCCAGGATCAAAGGCCTGTCCGGAACCAGTCGGTGCGCATCATATCCGTGCCCGATTCGGACATCGCATCGACCGGCGACTTTTTTTAAATTGTTCTTCATGAGTAATGCCTCGGCAGTTAAAAGATCGTCAGGGCATGTGATTTTGATATTTTCCCGAGACCCTTCAACAACTGTCACCGTACATCCAATGCGCTCTAAAAGGGATGCCTCGTCTGTCCCGACAAAGCCGTCCCGTTTAGCTGTATCAAATGCCGCTCGCAGCAACAACACCCTTGCGACCTGGGGGGTCTGGGCCTGCCACAATCCGGTCCTGGAAACAGTTTCAGCTATCCTGTTTTCTTTAGAAACCGCTTTAAGCGTGTCCTGTACCGGTATTGCCGCAATGGCCGCGCCATCTCTTTCGGCAGCCTTTATACAGGCTGCGATAAGATCAGGTTTCACAAAAGGCCTGACCCCGTCATGAACCACGACCAGTTCAATATCCCCGGAAAGACTGTCAAGCCCGGCCAGAACCGAATCCTGGCGTGTTGCGCCTCCCGGAACTACCCTGGTAACGCGGTCAAGCCCAAAACGTTCGGCCATTTCCCTGGATTGCCGGATATGATCTTCCGGCACAGCCAGGATGATTTCACGGATAGATTCGACACGCATAAGTGCGCGAATAGTTCGGACCAGTATCGGTATGCCTGACAGTTCGCTGAATTGTTTTGGAACAGGAAGGCCCATTCTCCGCCCCACACCCCCGGCAGGAATTATGGCAGCAATCGAATTCGGCATAAGAAATGGAAGAAAAAAAATGGTAACCGTTTAGAGGTGCCCCATATTTTGCAGACTACTTAAGACTGTAATCGTTCTCAGGCGCTCCATATGGGCGTTAGCAGTTCGGCTCACTATATAAGTAATATGTGAGCCGGGCTGATCGCACCCCAAGGGCACTTCCGTTGGGCGCGTTCAGATGGAGCGCCTGTGAACGATTAC
>JAIWHJ010000289.1:0-3592 GCA_048629695.1 Promethearchaeota archaeon | reverse complement strand
TTATTGGGGGTGTCACACCCTTGTTATTAGCTGCCGGCGCCGGCGCCGGCAGCCGCCGGGCTATCGGCACCACGGTCTTCAGCGGCATGGCGGCATCAACGCTGTTTGGTATTTTTCTGATCCCGGCGCTCTATTATGTCTTCCAGTCAGCCGGCGAAAAAGGCGCGGCCTGGCGTGCGCAAAGGCGGGACAGGACCGGATTATAATTGGATAATCAAAACATACTGCAAGGTGGGATAATTATGAAATTACAAATGGGTTGCAAAGCGTGCGGCCTTTTGTCTTTACTTTTGCCGGCCTTTATCCTGCCGGTTTTAACCGGATGTACGGCCGTTGGACCGGATTACGTCCTGGTGGAGCCCCAGGCGCCGGATGAATGGCATACCAAAATCGAAGGCGGCCTGACGACTGCAACTGAGATAAAGACTGGCAGTCCGGCCCGCTGGTGGACCATACTGAAAGACCCGGAACTCGACAGGATCGAGGACCGGGCCATCAAGGGTAATCTTGATCTGAAACAGGCCCGCGCCCGTATCCGTGAAGCCCGTGCCCTTCGAGGGATAAACCGCGCTAATCTCTTTCCCGCCCTGGACGCCGGCGGATCGGCCGGCAGGTATCGCAGTAGTGAAAACAGCGGCACCGGCGAGGAAAACGAACTCTATTCCGCCTGGTTTGACGCCGGCTGGGAACTGGACATCTTCGGGGGTACACGTCGAGCGATCGAGGCGGCCCAGGCCGATATCGAGGCCGCGCAGGAGGACCTGAACGACGTGCTGGTAAGTTTACTCGCCGAGGTGGTTTTAAACTATGTCGAGGTGCGCACCTATCAGACCCGTTTAACAAAGACCGAGGAGAACATCAAGGCTCAGCAAGAGACCTATCTCCTGAACAGTTCGCGGTACCAGGCAGGAATCATAGATGAGCTGGCCGTGCAGCAATCCCTCTACAATCTTGAACGTACCCGTTCCCATATTTCGACCTTACGGATTGGACTGACAAAGACGCAAAACCGCCTGGCCGTGCTTCTGGGCCAAAGCCCCGGCTCGCTTCGGCAGGAACTGTCCGTAAGCAGACCGATCCCGTCACCGCCGCCGATGGTGGCCGTTGGAGTGCCGGCAGAGACCCTGCGCCAACGGCCGGACATCCGCAGGGCTGAACGTAACCTGGCAGCCCAGACGGCCCGGATCGGCGTAGCCACGGCTGATCTTTATCCCAAGTTTCGGCTGATCGGTTCCATCGGCCTTGAATCCATGTCCAGCAATAATTTTCTGGAATGGGCCGGCCGAACATGGGGCATCGGCCCCGGCGTCTCCTGGAATATTTTTCACGGCAACGCCATTCGGCATAACATCAAGGGACAGACAGCTCGCCGGGATCAGGCCCTGATCGACTATGAATCAACGGTTCTAAAAGCCCTGGAGGAAGTGGAAAACGTGCTGAATGCCTACGCAGAAGAACAGCGCCGTATGGAATCCCTGCGCACGGGCGCTGCCGCGGCCCAGCGGGCGGTTCTGCTGGCCAGGGACCAGTACCAGGCAGGCCTGGTTGACTTCAGCAACGTACTGGACGCCCAACGGTCGCTGTTGACTTTTCAGGATGAACTGGCCCAGAGCAAAGGGGCCGTGACTTCCAACCTGGTGCGACTCTATAAGGCTATGGGCGGAGGCTGGAAATGTCTGGAACCGGAACCGGCCACAGACGGGTGCAACACCAAAAAAACGTCGAATATCGAACAGTGAATGTCGAATTGTAGGGGCAGCCCCCCGTGCCTGCCCAGCCTGGTAGGGTGCATTCCATGCACCATTGACTGGTCTAATAAAAGGCAGAGCCTTAAGGCATGCATTCCCAGGCGGAGCCTGGGAACGAGGACAATACTATGAAATTATGAGGATCTGAAATGCACTCCGCAAATCCTAAAAGCAAAACGGAAATCCTTAAAATTGCCATCCCCTTGTTTGCCAGGGAAGGTTTCAGCGGCATATCCATGCGCCGGCTTGCCGAGGCGGTAGGATTCAATGCCGCCTCGCTTTATCACCACTTTCCGGATAAAGAGACTTTGTACATTGCAACGATAAAACACGCCTTTGCCGGCAAGGCGCAGAGTCTGGAGGAACCGCTTGCCCTGTCCGCGCCGCCGCAGGAGCGGCTCAAACTTTTGATCACAAGGTTTTGTGAACAAACACATGACGACCCTGATTTCAGCCGTCTGGTACAGCGGGAAATACTCGAGGGAGATGAAAATCGGTTGGAATTAGTGGCAAAAGAAGTGTTTCAAAACATGTTTCAAGGAATTTGCGAATTATGCCGGGAGCTGGGGCCTGATTACGATGCTCACATGTTGACATTTTCTATTATCGGCCTTGTGATATATCATTATCAGACCACCCCGATCCGGTTATTTCTGCCGGGCGGCAAAGCGGAACACAATAATCCTGAAGTTGTCGCGCATCATGTTACAGCCTTGCTGTTGCACGGATTCAGGCACCCGGTGGTTGGCAACGCATGTATTCAGAACACCTTTTAAGGTATGTGGAAAAGGGTAAAAACACTCTGCAGTGTATACGTTTACTTGTCAGCTATGCACTAAAACCCACACAATTCCGCAGAAAATTTTTGAGCTGATTCTCTTGGGCTGAAGTGAGTTTTCCAAACTTAAGACGATTTTGTTTCATGCCCCACTGTCTGCTGTTGCCATTCAGGTATTCTTCCCCGCTCCGGATCAAGGTAAACGGAAAATCGGACAATACGATATAGCCATGAAACAAGGTATCTAACCTGCCTTTTGAGTTGCTTAACTCATCCCAGTTTAAATAATGGAATAACATTCCGCTCATGCTGATATCCACAATAGTTCCAAAATTGTTAGGCGTCAGGATGGTTGTGCCGTCAGGAACCTTGAAACGGTTATGTTTCCTCCTTTCAAAAGGCTGTTCCATAAAAACTGATTGATTCATCACTGATTGATTTATCTGCAGATTACATTCTGTCCCAAGGTTCATTTTCAAGGCTCCTTTTTTCTATTTTCAAAACCGGACGATACAACTTTCCCCATCCCTTAACTTCGCTGCACACGTGCGGTTGCTGCGCTTATGATCACTTGCCTGTTATCTGATAACGATGGCGCCCATATTTGCCTCGTTATCGACTCCATCAGCCACATTGGTTGAGGTTGTTATGGTTGCTTCAATAAGGTATTGTCATAAACCTCTTACATAACTTTAATAAAATGCAATTTCAATGCCGACAAACAAAAAATAGTCTGATAAAATTTTCGGGATTTTGTAAAATCATTTGCGCTCGCCGCCTTTATCCACCACAATATCAAGGATTTCCGCCAAGGCTTTATCTTGGGTATTTTTATATTTAAGTCAATCAATACATTGGATGTGGAATCATCATACAGGTAGCAGGAAATCAAGTGAAACGCGACTTTGAGAAATTTTCCACTTTTTTGTCGTACTTAGGCGACAAAATTGCTACTGATATTCTCTAACTTATTAATAAAAATTGTAAGCTCTAACTGATTTCATAGATCAAAACTTTTTAGGGTGCTCCCTCCGAACTTTTTAGGGTGCTCCCTCCGATTTCGTCA
>JAIWHJ010000288.1:0-3593 GCA_048629695.1 Promethearchaeota archaeon | reverse complement strand
CTAAAAAACGACTCATTTGGAAAGTACGCTCGGCAGTCCCACCGCCGGTCCTTAAATCGATAGTGTCGTTTACATTAAGCACTCGAAGAACGAATAGACAAAAAAGCATTTGTTTTCAGCTATTTGAAGGTTTGTTCAAGTCGCTTTTTTTATTTTGGTCTGAATATTGCTCATCCCTTCAAATTAAGCGATCAATTCCATTTCCATTCTATCAACCATTTTATCAATTATACGAAAGGGGATAGCCTGATGATCATCATGGCGTTGCGCCTCACTGTTCCACCTGAGAAGACAGCCGATGCTATTATGACCGTAAACTCAATGATCGGCCAGATGTCGGTAGAACCAGGTTGCAAACACTTCAGGCTTTACAGCGACACTAACAACGATGATGCATTAATGTTGGTGGAAGAGTGGGAGTCTTTGGAGGCTCTTAAACAGCACATTCAGTCCCACGACTTCCGCAAAATCTTGGAGGTCATGGAACTGGCGAGCCGAGCCCCTGAAATCAGTATCAATACGGTATCGTATAGTGAAGGGTTCGAGCTTATTGAGGAGCTCAGGAGTTCTTAAATCACTTTCAACCGTCAGACTATTGGAAAGTAGGAGATTTGAGTCTGGTGCTACTTTATAGAGGAATGAGTGCTGCAAGCGTTCTATCTCTTGGGCTCAAATAATTGAGAGGATTATAGTGCAAACGATGGATTTGCTATAAAGCTATTCCTGGTATGGAAATGTGAGAGAGTTATAGGCTCTCGGGACTTTGATTGAGGAGAACATAGGGGCGAGGAAAGGCGATGATAAAACGTATTGTATGGGTGGTTACATTACTATGGGCTTGTCTGCTGCTTGCAGTACCGGGCCATGCACAGGAGGACTCGGACGGCAGTTGGCCACGAGAAATTGCCGTCCCTGAAGGTGTGGTTGTGGTGTACCAGCCGCAGCCGGAAAAACTGGAGGGAAACAAACTCAAGGCGCGCGCTGCGGTTGCCGTGGAACTCAAAGGGTCGACTGAGCCCGTCTTTGGCGCCGTGTGGTTCGAAGCGCGCCTGGACACGGACCGCGCGGAGCGCATGGCCACGATTGCGGATGTTTCGGTCACCCAGGTGCGATTTCCGGAGCAGGACGAACAGAAGTCACGAAAGTTGGGAGCCTTGCTGGAGAAAGAGATCCCCAAATGGCAGCTTCTCATCTCCATGGACCGACTCCTTACCACCCTGGAACTTGTGGAAAAACGGTCCGAGGTCGCAGAGAAAATCAGCACCGATCCGCCGAAAATACTTTTTGTTTCCGAACCAGCCGTGCTGGTCAGTCTCGACGGTGAGCCTCGACTCCAGAAGGAAGAGGATTCGGAACTCATGCGGGTGATCAACACCCCGTTTACTATCCTGTTCGCACCTTCGCAGAAGACCTATTACCTCTATGCAGACACCGATACCTGGTATACGGCCAAGGACATCCAGGGGGACTGGGCGGTGGCAAAAAAAGTGCCCAAAGAGGTTTCCGCGCGAGCCCCGAAAGCTGATGATGAGCCCGAGGAGCAGGCGGAGGAAGGCGAAGAGCCGGGCCCGCCGCCCAAAGTGATCGTGGTCACCGAACCGACCGAGCTTATCTCCAGCAGCGGAAAACCAGAGTACACACCCCTCTCGGGAACCGATCTGTTGTACATGAGCAACACCGACAGTGACGTGTTGCTCCACATCGGGAGTCAGCAATACTATGTGCTGCTGGCCGGGCGATGGTATGCTGGCGCGAAGCTGGAAGGCCCGTGGGGATACGTGCCCGGTGACAAGTTGCCGCCGGATTTCGCTAAAATTCCCGAGGACTCGGAGATGGGCACGGTGCTGTACGCGGTACCCGGAACGGACGTTGCCAAAGAGGCTGTACTGGATGCGCAGATCCCTCAGACGGCAGCCATTGAACGGAACAAGGCCACCTTGTCGGTGGACTACGATGGTGATCCCAAGTTCGAGGCCATCTCGGGCACCAAAATGACCTATGCCGTCAACACGGCGACGCCGGTCATTCGCGTAGATAAAAAATTCTACGCCTGCGACGAGGCGGTATGGTTCGTGGCGGACAGCGCCACCGGGCCATGGCGCGTCGCGACCTCCGTACCGGATGAGATCTACACTATACCGCCGGACTCCCCAATTTATCAGGTGACATTCGTGCGCATCTATAACGCCACGCCGGAGGTGGTCTACGTTGGCTACACGCCGGGTTACACCAACACCTATGTGTACCACACCACAATTGTCTACGGAACGGGATACTGGTACCCTGGCTGGTACGGCAGGTGGTACTACCCGCGTCCGTCCACGTGGGGCTTTCACGTGCGGTGGAATCCTTGGACTGGCTGGCGCTTCGGTTTCAGCTACTGCAATGGACCGTTTCGCTTCACCATCGGGGCCGGCGGCTGGTATCGCGGCGGCTGGTGGGGTCCGGGCCGTCACCGCGGGTATCATCGAGGGTATCGTCACGGCTACCGGCGCGGGAGCAATGCTGGTTACCGCGCTGGTTATCGTTCGGGCAGCCGCAATGCCTCGCAGCAGAACATGTACCGGACCAAGCGCAACCAGGCACGGACGACAGCACCTTCTGCCGCTGCCAGCAAGCGTGCCAAGGCCGGCGCGGCGAAAAAGCGTGACAATAACGTCTTTGCGGATCGTAATGGTGATGTCCATCGCAAGACAGATAAGGGCTGGGAAAGTCGAACCAAAGACAGCTGGAAATCGGAGAAAGGCCAGCCAGCCAAGGCTCAACAACAAAAGGCCCAGCAAAAGCAGACTCAGCAGCTTAACCGCAGCCACCAATCTCGGCAGCAGGGTGATAAAAGGACACGCAGTTACAAGAAGGCACAGGGACGTTCCCACAGCAGCCGAAGCAGCGGCAGAAGCCGAGGTGGGGGCGGCCGGGGTGGAGGTGGCCGCCGTTAGTAGCGTGCTAAGAGAAATGATCGCTTCATAAGAATAATGTAAGCAATAAGGATTGTTCTATGAGTAAACTTAGCGGCGAAAAGCTGCTGGCAGGGGCTTTGTACGTTGTGACGGCGCTGTGCATCTTGGGATTTATAGGACAGTCCATTGCAAGCATGCTTATTGCCCAATAGGGTTAATGAAAGAATATATAAACTTATAAAAATCAAAACCTAACCCGGATAAACCGGAAAAAACAAATAACAAATCGCAAATCGCAAACAAATCACAATTACCAAAATTCAAAATTCTAAACAGGCTTTGGTCATTGGTATTTAGAATTTGAGATTTTTGATTTGTTGTTTAATTTATAATTCATAATTTTTTCGAGATGGTTCTTCAGGATGTAAAATATTTAAAATTCAATAGGTTGTATATTATCAAGCCTTTTGTTTTCTTTCCAGGTCCATTGCCGGTCCACAAGAAGTGAGAACCGTTCATCAAAGGACAGTTGATTGATGTCGGGCTGGGCAAGTTGGTCTTTGAGGGCTTCTGCCATGCCGTTTAGTTTCATCTGGTAGAGTTTTTCAGATGTCTGTTCATTAAGCATGAGTCTCCTCCTGTTCTTGACGGTAATAATCTTTACCGCGGATATTGTCATGAATAGCCGGGGCG
>JAIWHJ010000287.1:0-3596 GCA_048629695.1 Promethearchaeota archaeon | reverse complement strand
GGTGGCCGCCAGCAAGAAGGTGAAGTCCGAGGCCCAGATGGCCCGGGAGGTGGCCAAGCACAAGTGCCCCAGGTGCGGGAACCTGTTGCTCGAGGGAGTCTCCCAGTGCCCGAGATGCGGCCAGAAGGTGAGATGAGCCCCTTTACGGTAGTGAGACACCGATGGACCCCCATACCATAAGACCACACTCCCACTCGGGCGTTTACACCGACGGGCAGGACCTCTTCACCCTTTGCACGGTAGGAGCGGCGCAGGGGATGGGAAGGACGGTGAGGGCCAAGGACGGCCACGACTACCGGTCCTTCCCTCCCGGAGGGACCAAGCTGGCTGCCCTGGTGGACCCAGGGAACAATGCGTCCAAGGCAATGGGCCGAATTGGCCACAAGGGCCTTGATATGAAATACATAATCAATATCCAATATATTTTTTCCCGTGCCACATGGTAGCCGGGAAGTGTTTTTTTAAGATTTGAAAATTTTCGTGGAGAGGAGAAACAGGCATGGCTGATGAGATAATTCAAGAAGCGACGGACGATAAATTTGATGCGCAGATATTAAAGTCGGATCTGCCTGCAATGGTTGATTTCTGGGCGCCGTGGTGCGGCCCGTGCAAGGCCATCGGGCCTGTGGTGCAGGAACTGGCCGCAGAGTTTGACGGTAAGCTCAAGGTATTTAAAATGAATGTTGATCAAAATCCTGCGACTCCCGGCATATTCGGCATCAGGGCAATCCCGACACTGATCGTGTTCAAGGACGGCAAGGTTGTTGATCAGATCACAGGCGCAGTCGGCAAACCCCAGCTTGTCGCCATGATTCAGAAGGTGTTGTAAGCCCTCAGGAACAGAGTGTTTTTAAACCTTTTTTATATTTGGTGAACGTTTGCAGAGTTGCAGCAGTAGTAAAATAATGGATCGAAATAACAGTAGAATTTGGGTGATCGCCGGTAATTTTTTAATCGTGTTGTTTTTATGTGTGATGCCGGTAGGTCTTTCAGGATGCACGGCAATTGATCAACTAATCAGGGTTGTCTGGCCGGATGAGGGCGCGGAGCGTCCGGAAACTGCGGAAAGTCTTGCCATGGATGGGCTTAACGACCTTAATCATGGGGACTATTATTCAGCCCTGGATGCCTTTGAAAAATTAAAGGACCGCTATCCGTTCAGCCGTTTCAGCTTACTTGCGGAACTCAAATCCGCTGACTGCAAATTTTATGAGAAGGATTATGATGAGGCCCTTCTCCTGTACGAAGAGTTTGAAAACAACCATCCGACCAACGAAGCAATCCCTTACGTCCTTTTCCAGATCGGCATGTGTCATTTCAGGCGAATTGATACGAAAGACAGGGACACTAAAGTGGCAAGTGAGGCTATTGCATCGTTTTCACGACTGAATCGAACCTTCCCCGGGTCCCCTTACTTTGTTGAGGCCGATAAGCGTATCAAGGCAGCCAATGATTTTCTTGCTGATCATGAACTTTATGTAGCTATCTTTTACATGAAGACCGGAGAATATGATCAGGCCATGAGGCGGCTTGAATATATCCTGACCCAATTTCCCCAGGCATTGATTGTCCCTGATGCAGAAGAACTGCTGGCCGCGCTTCAGGCAGGCAATCCTCCTAAGCGTAAATGGAAATCATGGCTGCCGGACCTATCCCTGTCCGACCTTAAATCGTTTGCATCATTTGATTTCAGACCCGGTATCATGAAGCAGTAGCGCGGTTTTTTTTCCGGGCCTTTTTGTCATACCTTTCCTGCTCGCTGTATATACAGCCGCAATAGGGCTGGCGATATATGTCCATTTTTATGGACATGTCAATGCCTTGTTGCCATCCTTTTCTAAAATCCTGATAATAGAAAGAAATATTATATTCGCCGGCCAACCGTTCCGCTGTAGTCCGGATCAGGTCGTGATTCTGGTACTTGCTGTATAAGAGGGTCGTTGTAAAGGCGTCAACCCCGATTGATTTTGCCTGCATTACCGTTGGGAGCAGACGCATCTCGTAGCAGATGGAGCAGCGGCGCTCTTCATTGTACACCACCTTGCGTAAATACTCCTTAAGGCCGTATTCCTTCACATAGTCGATCTCAAGGCTCATTTCATCAGCAACTGTCTTAAGCGCTTGCAGCCGTTTTTTAAATTCCCTGTAAGGATGGATGTTGGGATTAAAAAAGAATCCACGGATTTCATGGCCGTCTGATCGTAGCGCATTCAGAGGATATATTGCGCATGGACCGCAGCAGATATGCATCAGGATTTTCATTATATTTTACTCGCTTTAAGTTGGTAGCCGGAAGATATTCTAATAATTTCGGCCTGATTTTTCAACACTGTCTTTTTCCTGATAATTTGTTATAGTAATTTTTTTCAAACAAGCATCTTTGAGGATGGTTGAGAGTAAAGCTCGATGATAAGATTAGATATTAAAAAATATTTTCTAAGGTACTAAATTTTTAAGGGAGGCTGAAGTGAGAAAATTATTATTTGTAACAGTAGTAGCTGTGAGCTTGATTGCCGTTATGATGTCTAAAGAGGCAACCTCGCAGGAGATCAAAGGGAAAGATTGTATATTCCAATCCAGTTTACATTATACAGCCAACGGAATGCAATACTGGTACAGCAAAGAAAATGGGGGCCTGGAAACTGTTACAGGCATACCCTTTTCCAAGCTTACGTGCAAAAATTGCCATGTGTCGGGGTGCGATAAGTGCCATAAGGTTGAAAAAGACGGCAAAGCACGATATTCAGCAAAAGCAGCCGGAAAACAAAGTATGTGTTTGAAATGCCATGGACGACAGAAGAAGGTTATGACAATTGACGATTCAGCAAACCAGCAAGACATCCATTTTTCCATGGATATGGAATGTATGGATTGCCACACTCAAAGAGAAATGCATGGTGACGGCATTGAATATAAAAGCCATAAACAACTCGGCGCCATGGATACAAAGTGCGAGAACTGCCATAACGATATCAAGCCGACCGATTCTCATACCGTACATAAGGAAAAGTTGGATTGCAAGGCATGCCATGTACGTCATGTGGTAAGTTGTACCAATTGTCACTTTGATACTCTTATCAATGAAGGAAAGCGTGCCGCAATTCCGGTTTCCGGATGGGTATTTCTCATGAACCATAGAGGAAAAGTCTCTTCCGCGACCATGCAGACTTTTGTGGTAAGCGGCAACAAGACATTCCTTATGTTTGCACCGCGTATGAGTCATTCCGTGATGAAAGACGGCAGGAGTTGTGATGATTGTCATGGGGCGGAAAATATGAAACAGGTTCAAGAAGGCCAGGTTACTTTAACTTGGTTTGAAGACGGAAAGGTAAATAACTTAAAGGGAATTATCCCGGTTGTGGACGGGGTAGACTATAAATGCGTTTATCTGGATCGTAAAGAAGGTGAATGGATTCCAATCAAAGATCCCGTTAAACCGGTTTATCAATATGTTGCATTCAGTGAACCTCTCTCAAAAAAGCAGCTTGAAAGCCTTGTCAAGGTACAGGAGGTTCCTTAGCCAAAAATATTTGAATTTTTTTGACATGTACGGTTAGATATTTCCACATCCCTAACCCAGATAAACTGGAAATTTT
>JAIWHJ010000286.1:0-3603 GCA_048629695.1 Promethearchaeota archaeon | reverse complement strand
GCTGCGTTGCTCGTCGGTTAAATAGCCCTGCTATTCGCCCTCCTCGCGCCTTGCCGTGCGGGCGCCTCAACACCTGAAAATGTAAATTTATTTTTGGGCGAACCCTAAGGATCGAGGAATTCTGACCGGAGATGTCATGAAAGGATTGATCGACAGCACCCTGCGTGAAGGCGAACAGACTGTGGGGGTCTCCTTTACCCTGGCACAGAAGATAAAAATTATCACCCAACTGACCCGGGTAGGGATCGAGGAAATAGAATTAGGTGTAACAAGCGTCCGCAATCCGGAACTCGCTGTATTGATACACGCCGCCAGGCAGGTGGCCGGCGCCGGCCGGACGGCCCTCTGGTGCCGCTGCCTTCCCGCTGATATCGATTGCGCCATAGCCCTGCAGCCGGATGTACTCTCTCTGTCAATTCCGGCATCCGATCTCCACCTTAGAAAAAAAATCGGCCGGGACAGGTCTTGGGCGATTTCCGCCATGGATACAGCCATACGGCAGGCTCACTCCTCTGCCATTCCATTTATTTCAGTCGGCTTTGAGGATGCTACCAGGGCAGATAAAAATTTTCTGGTCCAGTTGGCGGTTACAGCGGAAAAAGCCGGCGCCAGGCGATTGCGGCTGGCCGATACGGTCGGCATTGCCAGTCCGGCTGTCATAACAAGCCTGGTCAAGGAAATCCGACAACATAGCGCCCTTGAAATTGGTGTTCATACACACAATGATTTCGGCATGGCAACTGCCAATGCGATAGCGGCGCTTGAGGCCGGCGCCGACTGGGCGGATGTGACGGTACTGGGCCTGGGCGAACGGGCCGGCAATGCCAGGCTGGAAGAAATAACCGGATATCTGGCCTTAAACAGCAAAAAAAGAACCTACAATATGCAATATCTGAAAAATCTGTGCCGTGAAGTGGCACAGGCAGCTAAAAATAAAATATCACCCAGGCATCCGGTGATAGGAGAACAAATTTTTTCCTGTGAAAGCGGCCTTCATCTTCAGGGTCTGCTCAGGGAGCCGTCAACCTATGAGCCTTTTTCCCCGGACATGGTCGGGACTAAACGCAATTTGTTGTTCGGTAAGAAAATCGGTCGTCGTGCCGTGGCGGATCATCTTGCCTTCCTTGGCCTTGCCCCCGACGCCGACCGGCTGGATGATGCGGTTGCCTCTGTACACCGGCTTGCCGGCAGGATTGGACGCCCTCTCAACGATACTGAATTTGCCGCACTGGCAAAAGGAAATGGGTCAGGCTTGATGTTTTGATATTCCAGCAAACTCACTTTCTATCAAAAGTCAAGTCTGCTTTTGACTGTTGTAGCAACAGCAGACTGTAAACAAACTCATACTGCAACACGACTTTCGTGTATGACGCAAAGGCTTTATTTTTCAACTTTTTTTAAATTTACATGTTTTATGTCAGGATGCAATGGATTTATTAATGTATTTACTTCTTTATCAACTACAGCTGAAGGAATATCAAGCAACAATGATGATTTTGATTTGATCCATTTTGTACCAATATTTGCAAGTTGCTCTGGTGCGGGATAATCACGCCAATGAGCTTGCCCGTAAGGCCCCCGCTGTTTTCCGCGTCCACTCAAGCTTTTTGTTAGGTTGCCATTCGAACTTCCAGAGAATTCACTTGGCAATCTTACCCCAGAATAGTGTATATGTGAAAAGCGCGTAATAATCTGGAAGATTCAGAATGAAATCCGGTGAATCCGATAGGCACAACCGCCGGAATTCTGTCTGGTCGTCGGATGACAGCTCGAGCTCAACATCTGGCCAACGCATATCAAAAAAACTCACCAGGGCATTGTGTATTTCACGGCTTAGGGGGGCATAGAAACTATCAGCAAAGACTTTTGCCTTGGGTTCCTTCAGTCCTAAATTGCGAAACCAACTCAGCGCGCGCAGGAAGTGCGTCTCTGGCTTCTTCCCATGTACAAATGGAGCGATGCCAGCCGATGTTGCTCTCAGACGGGCTTCCAACCGAGGATATCCGGGAAGCAGGTTTTCAGAAGACCAGGCAGAGATAGCTACAATACCACTGGGCTTCACCACCCGTGCCAGCTCTTTCAATAAAGGCAGCGATTCCCAGGGACCATATCCAACGCAGTCGGCACTCCATGCCCAATCAAAGGTATTATTATCGAAGGGAAGGTTGGCTACATCCCCTTCCTGAAAGGAAATCCTTTCTGACAGACCAGCCTCCTTGACAATCTCCCTGCCACGATTAAGGAACTCCGAGGATACATCAAGACCAGTAACATGGCCAGTGAGTCCCACCGCCTCGGCTAACGACAAGCATTGAAGACCGATTCCACACCCCGCATCCAATCCGCGACTCCCAGAAGGAAGCTGCAATGTCTCAATCACTGCACGAAGGGTTGACTCTCTCAGGGGATTGACCACTAAGAGGCTATGCATGTAAGAATCCGTGTCCATTGTTTTCCTTCCAATACTGTCTTATTGTCTCCTGATGTTGTAATACACTTGACTTCATTGATTCAAATAGTGGTTCACGTTGCCGGCAACATACCTAACGAGAAAATCACCTGCGTAGCGAAGCGGAGTCAGGTGAATCTTCTGGTTCTTCTGAGTTTATTGGCGCCTCTGAATGAAAAAATATGGAAAAGCTTTCATCGCCAGAAAATGAGAGGTCAAGTCTGCTGTTGACTTTTGCTCAGTTTTTGCTCCAGTTGTTTTGTTTGTTTACTTCGTTTGCGGTTTGTCTTTATTTGAGATTTAATTTTAAAACTACCGTGCTGACAGTATAGTTGGTGATTTTAAAATGCTTGCCAATTTTGGCCAAAGTTTTGTTGGTATGACGCCTAAGCAGATATATGGCTACATCCCTTTGTTTGTTTTTCCTTTTCTGGAAACAATAAGTGCAGAACTTGGGACTTTATAGAAGTTGCATCCCAGCTTTTTGATATGATCCGGCATTCCCTAAAAGTCAACAGCAGACTTGACCCCTCAATCATTTTCTATTGATGACCCCTATTGCTGTCCCCTATTCTATTCCCTATTCTGCTCTATTTCTGTATGTGTATGTGTGAATGGAATGTAATTGTTCGGCATAAATGCCGATTATTTGTTTGAGAACAAGCAATTGTTTATTTTTTAATCGTAAAAAATTTGATTCAGTTACAGAAATACCCTGTAGTCTACATCAAGAATAGCAGCTAGTTTATTGGCTGTCTTTTTACCAATAGGACGTTTTCCATTCTCCATTTCAGATATATGACGACGTGGAATTCCAGTAAGCCCAGACAGGGCGTCCTGAGTAAGGCCTTTTTTGTGTCTTGCTCCAATCAAACACGTGCCTGGTTCATTTAAGGTAAATTCGGGAAAAGCCTCACGCCAAGGAACTGAAGCTGAATCCTTAACGGTATTCATAAAACCTAGAGCCTTTAATACAATGATAGCTTCACGCTGATTTTTTTTCGGCCCCTCAAAAAGTAAAGTGATTTGATCAGTAGGGCGCTTTTTCGTGGGTTCCAGCATAAACCACCTCCACTATTTTAATGTCTTCATCTTGTTTTTCCCATACCGCAACATATGTCGGGTGGCCTTTTTTAATGTGGCAATGATGGCGG
>JAIWHJ010000285.1:0-3626 GCA_048629695.1 Promethearchaeota archaeon | reverse complement strand
GACCTGACCCTTATATGTAGGAACAGCTTGACTATGCCTGTGATTTTGCTCAATCAGATCGACCAGGTAAGCGCAGACTCCGAATCTAACCTAAATTTGAGCGCCTAGATGGGAAAGTTATTTCGTCCCCGTCCCTAAGTTAAAGATTAAAACAACTCTAACCTTCAAGTCCAGTGAAATTTCTTCACAACCGGCAATCCTACCAAGCTGAGGTGTCGTCTGTGCGTTATATGGGTTATAATATATCTACGTCCTCTTCGTACATTTTCCAGGTATCGTCGGGGGCGAAGGTGGTCATTGCCGCCGCCGTGGTTGTCTCCTCACCCAGGTCTTTTTCGTAGATTACACCTTTCTGGTTGACGATAAAGGTCTTGATGCCCGATGCCCCGTACTTGGCGGGATAGGCGACCAGAGCAAAACCGAGGACCATTTTTCCATCGGCCACATAGTTAAAGGCGCCGCCTTCGGCATGCTTGCCTTGCGCCTTGAGGATTTTGAAATAATAGCCGTGAAAGGGTTCGGAGGACTCCTCATTCAGGCCGCGCGCATAACCCTCCTCAGTAGCCCTTGCGATCAGAGGGCCTAACGGACTTTCTTTTTCACCCTGTCCTGCTTTCCAATAGAGTCCGTCCTTTTTGCCCTCGCTGCTGGTAAACTTCTGGGCGAACTCGGGGCCTCCTTCGTTGTGTTTCATACAGGCATACTCACGCTGGGCGTCGGGATAGGCGTGCATCATTACCTCGATGGTATGCAGCTCATTTCTGCCGATCCTCCGGTTGAGGATTTCTTCCATACCCGCCTGGGTGTCGAAGAACCAGGCATCACACTGGCGAACGATGGGGATTGGAAAAGGATAATCATTGTCGCCGAGGAGAAGCACTACGCGGCCTTCGTCCTCCTGATTGAGGCTGTTTTTCTTCTCATAGGACTTGAGAAAGCGTGCTCTGCCCTTCTGGTCCGCGACCTTGTCGCCGGAGGAGATGAGGTCCTCCGAGTCGGGGCCGAAGATGGCGAGTAGCTCGGCATCGTTGTTGTCCTGCACTGCGGCGACCAGAGAGGCAACCGCCTGCTGCGGTGAGACGAAACTTTTCCCCACCTCCGCCTCCCCGGCCATGGTCGGGGAGGCGGCCGGCGCGACCATCGTGATGAGTATTGCCAGCGTGGCTGTAAACAATCCCAACATACTGTATTTATATGCTTTACGTACCATCTCTGCGTCCCTCTCTTCTCTATATGAATGGAATCATGGCTGGATTTTTCAACTCATCGCTTGTTACGGCCCCTGTCTTTGTCATGGCCTTGCCGGCTGACCCGGCCGCGTTTGCTTGATTGACGTTCCCTCCTGCCATCTTCAACCCGGTTAAAGACATTTTTGTAGGTCTGTTGCTGTTTGTCGCGATCAGCACCTTCACGCCCTTTCCTTTCGTGTTTAACTCGTTCACGCTGCTGTTTGTCACGATCAGCACCTTCACGCCCTTTCCTTTCGTGTTTAACTCGTTCACGCTGTTGTTTGTCCCGGTCAACCTGTTCTCGTTTCTGCCGGTCGCGATCGATTCGTGAGCGATAATCCCCGCCCTTATTCCGATCAATCCTGATCCGGTCGTCCACTTGCCGGTCTCTATCCAGGTACCGTTCTCTCAGGTCAGGAAAACCACGGATGTCGCGTTGGAAATCTCTGGAGGGGTAAGGGTACTGGCCGAATTTTCTGGCTGTGGACTTATCGCGGTATGCGACACCTCTCCGGTGCCTGGAGGCATGATTCCAGCGACCGGGCTTTGATATCCATCGGTCGTTCCTGACATATCTCGGCCGTTTTTTGATGTTGATGAAAATATAGCGGGAGTGCCAATCGAAATAGCTCCAGGTGCCGAAGGAAAATCCGAAGAAAAAGCCGGGCCGAAATGAGATGCCAATGCCGGTGCGCACGCCTGGAGGCCCCCAGTAATAAGGAGGATAGGCGGGATACCACCACGGACCATAAATGGAGAAGGGGTCATAATACGGCACGTAGATGACCCTGGGGTCTGCCGGCTCTATGATGATCGTCTTCTCTTCAACAATGACTTTTTGCTGGGAAGTGGTGGAGAGGTTGCCCCGTGAATAGGCCTTAGTCCGGAGTTCCTGGACCATGTCCATGACTTCGGCCTCCTGGGCAAGAAAAGCATTACCGAGGTTGGTTGTTTCGGTGATCCGTTCGCTCATCTGGGACAGGATTGACGGGAAGTGACAGATCGCCTTGACGCTGGGGTCCCAGTCCTTGTCTAAAAGCGCTGTATCAAGGGCCTCGCCCTTCTGCTCCGGATTCCTCTTGGTCCAGCGGTCGGACTCGATTACTTCAATAGGATAGGTTGACGCCATCAGGACCTGGGAGAGGAGCGCATCAGGATAGAGGGCTATAGGCGCAAGCATCTGGGTGAGCTCCTCCCGGCTGTATTTTTCGTATGGCTCAAGATAGTCGCTGTCTTGGGCGAAAGACTGCAGCGGCAGAAAAAAAAGTAAAAGAATCAACAGTCCGAGGGCCGGATGGAAGATGGTGGCAGCCTTCATGATAGATCCTCAAAAATCGGTGCGACGCAACATGGTTTCGCGCCTGGTTATGGTGGTTGTTACGATTATCTTTTTTAACATATGATGCATGAAATTGTATAAAAAATACACAGGTTGAGTAATAATTATCCATACGATAAAGTGGTAAAAACGATTTTCATTCGCAAAATTCTCGGAATAGCCAAGGGGTCTCAAAGGGGTCTTGAAAAATCACTCGCTGGACATGAGGGACATTCTTCAGATTATAAGATTCACACGGACGTTAATAGATAATGGAGAAAATGTCACCCATTAAAGATACTGCTTTCCAGACCTGAAAAGGGTACTGCAAAGATTGTCGGATTCAGCAATTACTCGCTCAAAACAACCGAGGAACCAGACCAGCCAATCGGTAATATCAAGACTGCCTTTTTGACATTTCTCCAGCACCTCATAATAGCCTTGACGTTCATCCATGATTTGTGTTGAAAAGCTATAATAACGAACGGCGAGTTTTTCATCTTGTGCCAGTGCCATATCGGTAATTGTCCTTGCCAGGCGGCCGTTACCATCCTCATAAGGATGAATGGAAACAAACCAGAAACTCGCAATAGCAGAGCGCAGGATGCCGTCTATTTTGCCCTGCTTTTCTTGCCACCACTCGAGAAAATGCGTGACCTCTTTTTCTACATTACAACTTGGTGGGGCTTCATAATGGATTTTTTCTCGGCCAATAGGTCCGGATATAACCTGCATGGCAGGGTCGCCACGGAAATCACCGGCAACAATACGATGTAACCCTGAAAAACCGGTTGGGAAAAGAGCTGCCTGCCAACCGTGGAGCCTTTCAATTGTTAATGGCTGATCGTAGTTGATAGTGGCATCGAGCAAAACATCCACCAGCCCTTCGGTATAGCGGTCATGTCTATCCAACCCGGCATACGGCAGTCCAAGTCGCCTGGCCACCGAGGATCGCACTGAATCAGAATCCAGGGTCTGACCTTCAATGGCTGAAGTTTGCAGAACCTCGGCAGTCAACACCTCTGCTTGTGCTTCCAGACTTAGCTCCATAGCAAGAGAAGCCACCCGGCCCAAAAATT
>JAIWHJ010000284.1:0-3663 GCA_048629695.1 Promethearchaeota archaeon | reverse complement strand
AGCTATACTTTGGTATGCTGGTCAGCCTGATCGCCTTCCTGTGAAGTGCTGACGAATATTTACAAGATCATGACTGATCAAGGGCCGCTACGCCGGGCAATTCTTTACCCTCCATCAACATGAGAAATGCTCCGCCGCCTGTGGATATGTACGAAAAGTTGTTAGCCTCTCCCGCCTTGTGCACTGCAACATCCGTATCTCCACCACCTACAATTGTAAGTGCGTGAGAACGGGCTACATTCCGCACCATAGCCATGGTGCCCCTGGAAAAAGCATCCATTTCAAAAACACCCATGGGGCCATTCCATATGATGGTTCCGGCGCTCTCAAGGGCCTCGGAAAAAAGAAGGGTGGTTGCCGGACCAATATCCATTATTGTCCATCCGGCAGGCACTTCCTGAACCGTTGTCCGTTTTGATTCGGCCCTGGCATCATATTTCTCAGCCACAATGCAGTCCACGGGTAAATACACCTTCACTCCCGTTTCCCTGGCCTTTTCCATCATTTCCCTGGCCGTATCAAGCAGGTCGTCTTCCACCTTGGAAAGACCCATCTCATATCCCATTGTCTTAAGAAAGGTGTTAGCCATGGCCCCACCAATGATCATCTTGTCGACCCGGTCAAGCAGATGATTAAGAGCCGTGAGTTTGCTGGACACCTTGGCGCCTCCTACAATAGCAAGCAGGGGTCTCAATGGGTCACCTATGGCCCGATGAAAATAATTTATTTCCTTTTGCAGCAGAAATCCGGCGCCGATCTGATCGCAGAATTTCGGCGCCCCGACAACGGATGCGTGTGCCCTGTGGGCAACGGCAAAGGCATCGTTTATGTAAACGTCCGCCAGTTTGGCCAGCTTCCCGGCAAATTCCTCGTCGTTTTCCTGTTCCTCTTTATGATACCGTAAATTTTCCAGAAGAATAACGCTGCCGGGCTCCATCTCGTCAACCAGCTTTTCCACATCTTCGCCAATGCAGTCCGGCGCAAGCAGCACTTCCTTTGAAATAAGTCTTGACAAACGTTTGGCCACCGGAGCAAGGCTGAACTCTTCTTTTCGTTCTCCGTTCGGACGGCCTAGATGCGAACAGATTATGATTTTTGCGTTTTCATCCAGTGCATGATTGATGGTAGGCAATACGCCTCGGATTCGAATGTCCTCCGTGATGTTGCCATGTTCATCAAGCGGCACATTAAAATCCACACGCATAAGAATTTTCTTATTACGAATATCAAGATCCTTAATGTTCTTCAAAAGTCTCTCCTTGAAATTTATGATTACATCTTTTCAGCAACCAAGTCGGCACAATCACCCAGCATATTGATATAGCTTCCAATCTCATTGTCATACCAGCCGTATATCAAGGTCTGCGTAACCGGTGCATCGGCGCCGTTGACAAAAGCTGTCTCGGCCCGCGTTTCCATTGACTCAATGATGGCGGCTGCATAAGGGGGTCCAATAATGTCGCTTGAGACATTCTGTTTTTTAGAATAGATAAGATTGGGTGAATTATCGGCAAACTTTTTGTAAATGGAATTTATCACGTCCCGGTCGCTTGGATTGTCTTTATCATCCCGCAGGTTCAAGGTCAGGATGGCAATAGAACCCGTCGAGGTCGGGATTCGAACCGATTTTGTCATGAATCCTACATCCTTCATCTCCGGAATAACCAGTTCCAGGGCCTTGGCAGCGCCGGTCGTAGTCAGAATAATATTATTTAAGATACTCCTGTTTTTCCGAAGATCCGTGGCATTTGTAGCCGGCATCCGGTCAAGGACCTGCTGGGTGCCGGTGGCGGCATGAACGGTAATCATGGAGCCGCTCATGAACTTCTCTATGCCGAAATGGTCCAGCAAGGGCTTTACCATATAGGCAAGACAGGTAGTTGTACAAGATGCTGCGGAGATTAGATTGTGATTGGAAAAATCGTACTCACTGTCGTTGATACCCATAACTATAGTCACTGCGTCATCAGGCATAGACATTCCTTTCGCCTTGATTTTAAAAGGGGATGACAGGACAATCTTTTCAGCGCCGGCCTGCAGGTGTCCCCTGAACGTGCCCTTGCCTACTGCATCCGGTCCTTCAGTCGGATCCCTGAATACTCCTGTCGTATCCACAACGAGCCGGACATCATTTTCCTTCCATTTAATATCTTTAGGGTTTCGCGCTTCCCGGAGAATCTTCACCGGCATGCCGTCGATGGTCATTGTGCCGTCAACGTTGTTGAGGTTTTCAATAATCCTGCCCCCTTTATGCCCCTTAAGATAATACGCCAACGAACCATAAGTGCTGTCATTACACAATGAGTCGACAAGGTCCTCAAACCCGGTTCCGACTTCCCTGCCGATATTTGCGACAATGGCTGAAAAATGCTTTCTTGCCACTTGATTCCAGATCGACAGTTTTCCAATACGGCCAATGCCGTTAATACCCAGTTTCATTTTTATTTCTCCTTTATTTAATTTGATCCGGATTATCATTCCAGACTACGCAGTTTCTTCCCTTTTGCTTGGCTAGATACAAACGCTTGTCGGCTCTTTCGATCAACTTACCAGGGGTCAACTCCGCAAGCTCACTTGCACAAGCCACTCCTATGGATACCGTGATCGAGATTTTATGACCGTTGAACTCAATTAAGGCGGCCTCAATCCGACGACGCAGACGCTCTGCAAACTCAAAACCGTTCTTGATGTTGCCGGTCGACAGTGCATAGAACTCCTCTCCGCCGTAGCGACCGATTTCATCCGCCTTTCTTTTCGTTGTTATCATCTCTTCCGCAAGTGTCTGCAGGACATGGTCACCTGCCTGATGTCCGTAGGTGTCATTGACAGACTTGAAATGATCAATATCAATCATCATAAAGATAAAATCACTGATCTGTTTCCTTTGTATCTGGCCTATATTTATGTCCAAAATCCGAAGCAGTACGTTTTTCTTGGGAAGTTGCGTCAATTCATCAAGAAAACCGATCCTTTCAAGAAAGCTTTTCAGCTCCATTTCCATGGTCACAACGGTCAGACAACCAAGTGAAATACAGATCTTGTCCTGCTCAAATATCTCGACATTTGCCTGATCTTTAAGCCAGATGGTCTTGTTATGCCGGATTGCAAGCTTGTAAACGGCTTCAACTACGCCACTCTTTTTCCCCTCGGATCTTAAGTCGTTCCTGTGTACGCCCAATTCCTTCCGTGGTATAACAACCTCCTTTATCCCGGCATCCACATCCTGACACCTGTAAACACGGCGGTCAATAACGCTTTCACGGAAGACTTGAGCTATTTCAGAAGCGCTGCAACCAAGCAGAGAAGGGAACTGACGGCCCACGTGTTCATACCAGATCTGTTTCTCATTCTCGTGCCATGCCGAGATATAAGGAATGATGGGAGGACCTGATTTTTCAAAAAAACGGAAGACGGTTATGCATTCAGCGACACGATTTTTCAATTCCGCCGAATAATTGCCGGAAAGAATGCTTCCGATATATTCACCGGAAAGGACTTCCGAAACTCGATCATTCTCTATCATTTCACTCCCTTACAAGCAACATCTACGATTTTCAGCAAATCTTCTGTTATCAAGTCACAAAATCATCTGTTTCCAAAAGGTTCGCTCAAAAATAAATTTACATTTTAGGTGTCCAGGCGCCCGCATTATAAATCCTTGCC
>JAIWHJ010000283.1:0-3664 GCA_048629695.1 Promethearchaeota archaeon | reverse complement strand
GGCGATCAGGCTGCCCAGCATACCTAAGTATCGAAGTCTGCGCTTATCTGCTGATCAGCCTGCTCACCTCCCTGTGAAGCGCTGCCAAACATTTACAATTTGGTGGTTCCAGCTATTTTTCGGCATCAAGCCGAATAGTTACACTCCTGAGTATTTTTAAATCCTGTCTGCTATTTCAATTATCGCTATACCGGCGCGAGAATCCGGATATGAAATAAGAAAAGGCTTCTGGTTTCTGATTGCCTTGATTACATTGTTGTCCTTGGGAAGAGAGCCAAGAAAATCCGGTTTAATTTTTAAGAATTTTTTAAGCACTGCCTCAATGTTGGCAAACACCTCGCGGCCTTCTTTTTTGCTTTTTACAGAGTTTATTACTAGATTGAACCGTTTTTTCCCGTGCCGGGAATGAAGGATTTTAATAAGGGCGTATGCATCGGTCATTGAAGTTGGATCCGGGGACAGAATAATGATATTTTCCTGGGACCAGTCGTTGAACCAGAGTACGGATGCGCCGATGCCGGCTGCGGAATCCACTAGTACATAATCAAATTGGTCGATGATGTTTTCAAGTGTATTCGTCAGGAAGACCTGTTCCTCAAATGAGAGATTGGCCATCTCAGGCACGCCGGAACTTGCCGGCAGCACGTGAAATCCGGGCATAATCTCAAACAGGAGGTCTAAGGGGGGTCTGCCCTGTTCCAGTATTTCCCGAATTGTATGGCGGACGTTAAGGCCGAGGACCACATCAACATTGGCAAGGCCCAGGTCGCCATCAATCAGCAGAACTTTTTTTGAGTTTTTAGCCAGCGCTACTGCCAGATTGATTGCGATAAAGGTTTTGCCCACCCCTCCCTTGCCGCTGCTGATGCAAATTATCTTCGGAGAGGTGTTTTTAGTTTTACTTTTATACATCCCTAACCCAGATAAACTAGAATTTTTTAAAAGTCCTGGATAAGTACCTTCACGAAAATATTTTCTGCTACTTATTTCAGTACCCCCTTGAGGGGTAGAAACGCGCAGAAAATATTTTCTAAGGTACTAAACTCTCAGGTTGAAGATTGTAAGAATCTGAAAAGCTGTGTCCGTTCCTCTATTGTGACCTGACACGAATCTTCTTCCTGCGTTACCGGAGCATGGCGGATTTGGTCATCGTCTTCCTCTTTCGCCCGGCCAAATTCAGCGACACTCATTCCCGCAATCCTGGTTGGAATTTTTTCTCTTTCCGGCCCGGATAATCCGTTATAAAGCAACAACAGGCCGCGGAAACTTTTATTTTTCCCGGTTATCCTTCTCGCTTCCACCGGGTAGTGCCGGGCCTGTTGTTCAATAATACGAAAAAAGGCCTCTGAATCGTTACGCGAGGTGTGACGCGTCATGAGATTTCGCTTCCGGGTTGAACGGGATTAGAGATAGCTGAAAGAACCAGTCTGTCACCGTCTTTTGCGGCCAGGATCATTCCATGGGAAGTCGTGCCCATGAGTTTAACCGGTTTAAGATTGGCTACAATAATAACCTGCCTGCCAACCACATCCCGAGGTTCGTAAAACTCGGCAATTCCCGCCACAACCGTCCTTTCCTCCGGGGCCTTTACGGTCAGTTTTAATAGCCGGTCGGATTTTTTTATTTTTTCCGCGGCCACGATCTCACCAACCCGGAGATCAAGCCGTTTGAATTCGTCAAATGTGATCAAACCATCATCATCCGGACCGGGTTGATCCCTGGATTTTTTCTTGTTTTTGCCGACCGGCCCGATGCCTTTTTCTTTTTTCTTTTTATCCCCGCCTTTTTTTTCCGTATCCAGACGCGGGAACAGGGGAGGCCCGGCATTGACGGCAGTCCCGGGTTCAAGAATGCCCCACTTAGCCTGGGAATTCAGATCCGGCTGCGAGTCGGTCCCCAACGCTGTTGCCATCTTCAGTGCTGTTTCCGGCATTATCGGATACAGTACCAGATTGATAAGCCTTAAGGTCTCAAAAAGATGATACAGAACAGTGTCCAGCCTTTGGGCATTTGCCGGGTCTCTTGCCAGGGACCACGGTTCGGTGGCCACAATGTACTTATTCGCACGGCTGATGAGTTCCCATACTGACTGCAGGGCACGGTTGAAGGCCCATTCTTTCATGTGTCTGCTGAAATCAGCAGGCATGGCAACAGCAGCATCAGCCAGTTCCCGGTCAATGGCCGTTGCCTCGCCCGGGAACGGGATTCTGGCACCTGCAAATTTGCCGAGCATTGTTATCGAGCGGCTCAAGAGATTGCCGAGATCGTTTGCCAGGTCGGAATTTCGCCGTGTGGTCACGGCGGTATCTGAAAAAGATGCGTCAAGCCCGAAAGACATTTCACGAAGCAGGAAATATCTGGTCGTGTCTGTTCCGAATTTTTCAACCAGGTCGGCCGGCCTTATCACATTGCCAAGGGATTTTGACATCTTGGCATTGTCTATGTTCCAGAAACCGTGTACGTGCAGACGCTTATACGGGGCAAGGCCCATGGCCTTCAGCATTGTGGGCCAGTAAATGGCGTGCGGTTTCAGGATGTCCTTTGCAATCACATGCTCCGCGCTATCCCAGTACCGTGAAAAATCAGGTCCGTCCGGGTAACCGATGCCTGTAAGGTAATTGATAAGGGCATCAAACCAGACATAGGTGACAAAACGGTCGTCAAACGGCAGGGGGATTCCCCAGGTGAGCCTGCTGGTCGGTCTTGAGATGCACAAATCCTCCAACGGCTCTTTTAGAAAAGAAAGCGCCTCGTTTTTGTAACGGGCCGGGGTAATGAATTCCGGATTGCTTTGAATGTGGTTAATGAGCCAATCCTGATATTTGCTCATTCGGAAAAAATAGTTCTGTTCAGCGATCTCTTCAGGCACGGTCTTGTGATCAGGACATTTGCCGTCAACCAGTTCTTTTTCAGTCATAAATCTCTCACAGCCCTTACAGTAAAGGCCGGAATATTCGCTGAAATAGAAGTCATCGTTATCATAGATTTTTTGAAGAATGGTCTGTACCAGCTTTATATGCGCCTTGTCCGTGGTTCGGATAAAATTATCAGATGCGATCGAAAGAATCGGCCAGGTTTCACGGAACATCCCGCTGATCCTATCGACAAATTCCTTGGGAGACTGGTCGGAATCCTGTGCAGCCTGGGCGATTTTGTCACCGTGTTCGTCAGTGCCTGTCTGGAAACGAACGTCTTCACCGCATAAGCGCCAAAATCGGCTCATTGTGTCCGCAACAATGGTCGTGTAGGCGTGCCCCAGGTGAGGTTGGGCATTGACATAGAAAATGGGTGTAGTGATGTAGACGCTCATGATTTATCTCTTTTTGTAAATATTCGTCAGCACTCCACAGGGAGGCGATCAGGCTGTCCGGTATACCGATATGTATCGAAGTCTGCGCTTATCTGCTGATCAGCCTGCTTAGGAACGGGGACGAAATAAATTTCCCAAGTAGGCGCATAGATTTGGGTCGAATTTGTTCGATCTCAGGTCACAAAAGTTGATGGAATAGCAAGCTATTTTGATATTTTTGGGATTTGAGATCGAACAAAGGCGGCCTGAAGCTATGATGCATAGTTGGGGAAGTTATTTCGTCCCCGTTCCTTAGGGCTCGGCAAAAAATAAAATGCTATTCTGTTATATTTGTAGGAAGTGGGACTTTAGTCC
>JAIWHJ010000282.1:0-3666 GCA_048629695.1 Promethearchaeota archaeon | reverse complement strand
TCCTTTCCTCCTATTGTAATCGTGAAGGTCGTCCCTTTTTTCTCCTCGCTTTTCACGGAGATCTCTCCGCAATGATTGTCTATTATGATCTTGACAATGGCGAGACCTAAGCCTGTGCCACTGTCCTTTTCCGTGAAAAATGGATTAAAGATCCGTTTTTTTGTCTCCTGGCTCATCCCTATTCCGGTGTCACTGATACTAACCGTCACAGCCCCTTTATCCGACCTTGACCGCCTTGTTGCCACCGTCATCGTGCCACCGTCCGGCATGGCCTGGATTCCGTTTACCAGGATATTCAAAAACGCCCTGTATAAAAGTTCCCGATCCGCCATAACCGGATCAAGGTCTTGATCAAGTTCGTTTTTTAAAACAACATTTTGTTTGTCAAACTCAGGCTCCATGAACAGGAGCGCCTTTGAGAGGATATCATTTATCCGGACCAAGGCCGGCTTTACTGTCTGGGGCCTTGCAAAATCAAGGAACTCCTTGACCGTTGCATCAAGTCTGCTCGTCTCCTCAACAATAATATTTGCCAGATGATCATTTCCGGGGGCAACACTCTTTAACCGTTTTCCCAGGATCTCGGCCGTGCTTCTCACAATGCCGAGCGGGTTTTTGATCTCGTGGGACACGGATGCCACCATTTTTCCCAGGGTAGCAAGACGTTCGGAATCATGCAGTTTCACCTCCAGCCTTCGTCTTTCCCTGGCGCGTGCTTCGATAATCCTGTCCGCCCTGGCCACGATCAGGCTCAGGACCAGAAAAAGGAGTGTCATTATAAGGAGAGACGTGGCCAGGATCGTTCCCTGGAGCCGGATTATCGCCTCAAGATCAACGGATAAGTCCAGGACGATCTCGATCACGCCCATGACCACGTCCGTGTCCTGGGAAAACTGTTTTTTTTGCGTGAACGGTATGTAGCTCCTCAAATGGCATGAGATCGGCTCACTGCCCGGCATCATATTTAATAAAGATCCGTTTGAAACCAGAAAGGATGAGCTTTCGCCCTTTAAGGCCCGTTTATATTCCTGTCCGCCCTGCCCGGTTTTTCCTACAAGTTCCTTAATCGTGCTGTAGGAAATAACATTTTCCTTGGAGTCAAAGATGGTCACGGACTCGATGTTCATGCCGTGAATGGTGTTCCTGACAATAGTATCCAGCCGCTTAAACTGTTTGGGATTTCGAAGGGCTATCTTCCCGTACCTGAGCGCCGTCGGCAGAACAAATTGCTGGAATACCTGGTGATTTAAGTTTTCCGCCAGGACCCGCGCATATGCCTCGCTCCGGTCTAAAAGGACCTTTTTTGCATGGTTTGAGATCAACCATGAAAGAATAAGCGTAGTAACAAGTATAACGGCAAGGCTTGTAAACGAGAAAAACTTGACCAGCCTGAACGGCCTGATGTTTATGTTTGTGTCGGATGTTTTAAGATCCCCCATCACACACCCCGCAACGTCTGCATTTTGTTGTATCGCAGGCCTTGGTCAGTTTTCCTTTAAGCGCCTTTTTATACTCGCTAAAGAGATAATTGCGATCAATACCGTTGTCAATAATTTCCCATGGAAACATCTCGTGTTTTCCGCGTTCACGCATGGCAAAAAATTCCGGATCAAGCCCCTGGGATTTTAAGACCTGGCGCCAGTTTTTCCCATTTCTGATCATTTCAAGAAGAGCGATTCCGATCCTGCGGTCACCCCGGGCAAGCACTGCCTGAAAAAAAGCGTTTCCGGGCGGCTCCGCCTTGATAGTGATATTTGCCCGGCCCGTTAATTTTTTTCGAATATATTTGAGCCTTTTTTTTAATTCATTTACCCGCTCGAAACCATGGAACTGAAAGGGAGTCCATGCCTTGGGCACAAAGCAGTTAATGCTCAACATCATGTGGGCAAGCCTTCCCCTTGGTCTGCCCACATCAAGGAGGCGTGTTTTTATTTTGAGTGTCAACTCCACCAGTTCATCCAAATCTTCCATGGTCTCTGATGGAAGACCGATCATATAATAGAGTTTCAGGTTCATCACGCCCGCCCGGACCAGGGACTCGGCGGTCTGAAGGAGGTCATCCTCGGTTATTCCCTTGTTAATCACGCGCCGCAACCGTTCCGACGAACCGTCCGGGGCAATGGCCGCGCTTTTTACATTGCTTTTCTCTAAAAGTTCAAGAAGCGGCGGGCTCACCGCATCGGCACGCAGAGACGAAAACGATAGTGAGTAAGATTCTTTAAGCATATGGCCGGCAAGCTGTGCAAGATCATCCGGTCGTGCCATCTCCATGCCAAGGAGGCCGACCCGGTTTATCTCCCTGGGTTTTCTTGAAAGTCCATTTATTATGGCGTCCATGTTCCAGAGCCTTGGCGGACGGTACACGAATCCGGCCGCGCAGAACCTGCATCCTCTGCTGCAGCCCCGGCCCAGTTCGACAAGAAAGAGATCGGCAAATTCCGCATCCGGGGTCAGAATCCTCGAAAAGCCCGCCGTGTCTGTTTCAGGCAGTATAACCCTTTTCACCAGGGCCGGCAGATCCGGGGGCCCTGAGACCGAGGCTAATGTCCCATCCTCATGATAGATGACCTCATATAAATGCGGCACATAGCAGCCATCAAAGCGACCGGCCATTTCCCGGAGCAGTGATTCCCTCTCTTTTTCCTTCAGCCGCTTTTTTAAATATTCCATTACAGCGGGCAGAACCGGTTCGGCCTCGCCTATGATGAACATGTCCACAAACGGGGCAAGCGGTTCCGGATTGATAAATGTTGCAACCCCGCCGCAGATGACCAGGGGCCAACCGGGCGCTGAAATGGGATTACTCGCGGCCCGGTCAACGGCCATTGGTGAAATTCCCGACATGAGAAAAATTTGTAGCAGGTTCAGGTAATCATGCTCAAAGCTGACTGAACAGAGGATAACAGGGAAATCCCTTAAAGGGCGGTCGGACTCGATTGAAAGCGGACGACAGGAGCGGGAAGGGAGAAAAAAACGTTCACATACAATGTCAGGATCGCTGTTTACCAGGTCAAAGACAAGCTGGAACCCCAGATTGGACATGCCGACCCGGTACTTGTTTGGAAAGATAATGGCAACCGGCAACCGGCCTTTCCATTTTTTCCTCCGCCCGCCTGTCTCACGTGAGAGAAGCTCCTGGTTGGCGGAGTAATGCTTTCGGCGCATTATAAATTGAATATCGATTCGAAAGTCCTATGATTTATGACATCCACTTTAAATTAAGTTTTTTATGTTTGACTGCACAATCTCTAAGATAGAGGTTTATTAAATTTTGATAGACAATACCAGTATCCTCAGCCAAATTTTTGAAATAGCCAATAGTATCCTCATCAAGGCGTATACTAATTTGTTTTTTTAGTTTTTTAGCATAGGGATTTTTTTTACTATCGGAAAAATCATATTCTTTTCTCATGGTTTAAACCTCCTATATTGTTTAGCTTCTCTCCGTGTAGCTTTTCGCGCGGATATAAGTCGTATTGTATCATTTTCTATTTCAGTGTGAACAACTACTAAAACTTTCAATAATGAAGACATCCCGAGTAATAAATATCTATCTTCATCAATTGAGTGGTCAGGGTCATGTTTTAATGTAAATATTCGGCAGCACTCCACAGGAAGGTGATCAGGCTGCCCAGCATACCTAAGTATCGAAGTCTGCGCTTATCT
>JAIWHJ010000281.1:0-3672 GCA_048629695.1 Promethearchaeota archaeon | reverse complement strand
TCGCCAAAGTAGCCTTGGCTACGACGGCTGAACGGCTGAACGGCTGAATCGGCGTCAATCAGCCGGAGGCTGACAAGACTGCGGGGTTGCTTGTGCGACGTACCTCGGTACGCCTCCGCGCAACCCCTTGTTTTCCTTGACCTTGCGGAAAATTGCTCATTTCTGAATTGGAAACTTACGCTTGTGCCCATTGAGTTTTTACGATTCGTGGATGGGCACTAGATTAAAAATTCCGCGGCTACACGAACAGGGAGCTGACCGAACTGCCGGTATGGCAGCGATGAATCGCCTCTGCCAAAAGCTTGGAGACGGACAATACGCGGATATTGTCGCTCTCCTGGGCCTTTTCACTCAATGGGATCGTGTTGGTAACAACAACGGTTTTAATGTCCGAATCACCAATCCGCTTCACAGCAGGACCCGACAAGACAGCATGAGCACAGCAAGCATGAACCTCCAAAGCGCCGCGATCCTTCAAGGCCCCGGCTGCTTGGCACAGGGTTCCTGCAGTGTCAACCATATCATCCAAGATGATAGCTATCTTTCCTTCAACATCGCCCACCACATTCATGGCCTCGGCCTGGTTCGGCGCTGCACGCCTTTTATCGATGATGGCCAGCTGGGTATCAAGACGCTTTGCAAAGGCCCTGGCCCTTTCCACGCCCCCTGCATCCGGAGAAACAATGACCGTGTCGTTGTTAAAACTCTCTTTGATATATTCCAAGAGAACGGGTGCCGCAAATAAGTTGTCCACTGGAATATTGAAAAAACCCTGTATTTGGCCGGCATGGAGATCCAGGGTGATCACGCGGTTGGCACCGGCTGCCGTAATGAGGTCAGCCACCAGTCTTGCGCTAATAGGTACTCGCGGTACCACCTTTTTGTCCTGTCGTGCATACCCGTAATAAGGAACGACTGCCGTAATCCTCTGCGCCGATGAGCGCTTGAAGGCATCAATCATTAGCAGCAGTTCCACCAAATGGTCATTTACAGGAGCGCAGGTGGACTGTAAGATAAAAACGTCTTTGCCGCGCACGTTTTCCATGATTTCTACCCGAATTTCACCATCACTGAACGTTTGCACTCGGGCATCACCCAACCTAATGTCGATATGGCGGCAAATAGCCTGAGCTAATTCGGGATTAGAGTTTCCAGCAAACAGAACAAGCCTATGCATTAGTTACCCCCACACGTCTCGGAATTTCTGTAACTTATTGAAATCATAGGTGTCTATGCGGTGATCGCTTAAGGCCATCCACGTGGAGAACACCCACGTTTGAGGATCGCCACGCTTGAGGACCGCTCCGCTCAAGGTTTAAGGCAACTGCCTCCGACCTCAAGTCCCTGGCCCCCATCGGTCTGAGCTACATTCGGCCTGTCTTCGACCCTGAGCTCAGACCGAAGGGAGCTCATGTCGAAGGCAGGGTCGAAGACAGACCGGGTTTTTTCCCTTAGGCATGGTCCAACTTATGTCGCGCCAGGGCGGGCAAGGCGGGCGCTCCTCCAACTTTAATCGGGGGGGGCAAAGCCCCAGAGTTTTTTGGCTGGGGTGGGAGGATTCGAACCTCCGAATGCAGGAACCAAAATCCTGTGTCTTACCACTTGACTACGCCCCATAATCAAAAATGCAGTCAAGACAAATCATCCCTGTTCCGATTTGTCTCCTGTCTCTTTTGTCATCATATCAACAAGATATAACTGCCACTTGTCGTTCTCTGCAAGTGCGTTATTTGCTTTCAAGGCTGTATCCGAATCGGAAAAAAGGCCGAATACCACGGATCCGCTTCCCGACATGAGCGCCCCCAGTGCGCCATGTCTTAAAAGAGCCTCTTTGGCTTTAAATATGTCCGGATACATTGATGCCGCAGTAGATTCAAGATCATTGCATAAATGGCATCTCGGATCAAAGCCCTGCTCGTTCAAAAGAAAACTTCTAAGTTTTTTTTTGCAGTTTGTCAATCCCAAATTAAGATTTTTATAAACCTTGGCCGTTGAAATGCTAAAACCGGGAAAAACCAATAATATCTTAAAACTTTCAATCCCTTGATAAGCTTTGAGCTTGTCACCGATACCGGTTACTATTGCCGGTTTCCGAAAAATGAAAAAGGGCACATCCGCCCCGATTGAACGCCCCATGGATATGAGTTTTTCCGGGGAAAATGGATAGCCGTAATGGCGATTCAACCCCAAAAAAACAGCAGCGGCATTGCTGCTTCCTCCTCCAAGACCGGCTCCAACCGGTATCTGTTTTTCTATGGAAATTTTTACCCCTTGATTTATATTCAGGGTGTTTAAAAAAAGAGATGCAGCGGCAAAGGCAAGATTTGTTTCATCTTCCGGAATGTCCGGATGGCAACAGGAGACGGAAGTCTCCTTAACGCCGAAAGTAAGTGATACCGTATCGTAAAGTCCGACACAGTACATCAGGCTGACCAGATCATGGTAGCCGTCGGGTCGTTTTCCCGTAATTTGGAGAAACAGGTTTATTTTAGCAGGAGAGAGAATCCTCATGACATATCCGGATTATCCCTTTTCTTTTACATATATCATCCTCAGGTCATATAGAATATTTTTCAGCATAGTCTCTTCATCTTTTGTCAAATTCCCTCGGGTTTTTTCTTCCAGCATGCCTAAAATATCTATAGTCTGTTTTGCAAGGAGCGGATTCTTCGTCTTTTTACCGGTGGCAGGATCGTCAATTAGACCGAGTTGTACCAGTACAGATGAATTCAACGAAAAAATAAAGGTAGCAAAATTGATTTTCGGCAGTTGATAATCTGTTTTATCCTCCTCAGGAACAGCCGCCTCTTCTGCTTCACTTGCCTTAACCTCCTCTTTTGAAGGTTTGGCCGTTTCTTCTGTTGTCTCTTGATCCTGTTTTTCCGGATCCCCTTCCGCGAACATTCTTTTGTCTTTGATAATAAAATCTTTTTTATCCGGCATTTCTGATCTCCTGTATGTTTTTGGTTCTATTTTTTAAACAGTTACCAAAGAACTAAATTAACACAAATCATGAAACACGGGAGACAATAAATTCCCCGATTTTTTCCGCAGATATTCCAAAAAGCTCTTTCATTCCCACGATCTCAATATACTGTTCATCCCATATCACACTGTTTTCCTGGACAATGTTTTTGATGCGCTCGTATTTTCCGCCAAGAGCTTTTATCTTTACATATAGCGGAACATTTTCTTTAAAGGATATATTCAATAATAGTATGTATTCAATCAAATTCGGTGTGGCGGCAGAGGCGGATATAATCGGAATAACGATAATGCTTCGGTCGTCTTTCCGTCCTTTGCCGATATATACATTCCCTTCCCGTACAATGATTCTTTTGGTCCCCTTAAGCAGGGAGTCGGTTTCTACACGGGACGGAATCGGTTTTAAGGTACCTTCTTTTTTTATTATTTCGATTGTGGTTTGATCTGTGGGTTCGCCAAGAACGTTCAGGCCTCCGATTCTGTAAAAAATGGCTCCTTTTATATCTGAAACAATTTCCTGCAGATTTTTAAGAACCATAATATTTCTGTTAATAAGCTGGGAAGCATGGATATTGTATTGGGTCAGTGCTTCGAACAGTATCCCCTCTACCTTTTCGCTGATACGGCTTGTCCCCACAGTGACGGTTTTCGCCTGGTGCCGGATAGCATCCACAGGTCGGGACATAC
>JAIWHJ010000280.1:0-3686 GCA_048629695.1 Promethearchaeota archaeon | reverse complement strand
AATGAATTGCTCCAAAACGCAGTTAACCGTTCTAATCAACTGGCCATACATGCCCAGGCAGCCAACAAGGCCAAGAGTGAGTTCCTTGCCAACATGAGCCATGAGATCCGCACGCCCATGAACGGAGTGATCGGCATGACGGAGCTGTTGTTAGCCACCGAATTGACTCTCGATCAGCGGGAATATGCCACAATCGTTCGCAAGAGCGGCGACGCCCTTATGGGAGTGATAAATGACATCCTTGATTTTTCCAAGATAGAGGCCGGAAAACTGGAACTTGAAATCCTGGACTTTAACCTGAGGACAACTCTTGAAGATGCTGTTGATGTACTGGCAATAACGGCCGACAAGAAGAATCTTGAATTTGCCTGCGTGATCGATTACGAGGTTCCCGCCCTTGTAAAAGGCGATCCCGGGCGGTTGCGCCAGATCCTGGTTAATCTTGCGGGAAATGCGATCAAGTTTACTGAAAAGGGCGAAGTAGTGATCCGTGCTGTGGTGGACGAACAAGATGACACCCATGTCACGGTACGCTTTGAAGTGATGGATACAGGCATCGGTATTCCGCCGGACCGCATGAATGTGCTGTTTCACTCATTTTCTCAGGTGGATTCATCGTCCACCCGCAAATACGGCGGCACAGGCCTGGGGCTTGCCATTTCCAAGCAGCTCAGCGAGATGATGGGAGGCAGGATCGGTGTTAAAAGCGAACAAGGCAAGGGATCGACGTTCTGGTTTACGGCGGTCTTTGAAAAACAGCAAAAAGGCAGGGAAGCTGAATATGTGGTTCCCGGAGACGTCCGGGGAAAACGCATTCTCGTGGTGGATGATAACGAAACAAACCGTCATGTATTAAAAGAATACCTGAAATTCCTGCATTGCCGTTTTGATGATGCATCAGGCGGGGCCGAGGCCCTGGACAGGCTTGGCAAGGCTGCGGCGGAGGGAGACCCCTTTGATATCGCAATCCTTGATATGCAGATGCCGGAAATGGACGGGGAGGCCCTTGGGCGAGATATAAAAGCAAATCCCGATCTGAAAAATACAATCATGATCATGCTCACCTCCATGGGTCAACGCGGCGATGCCGGCCGGGCAAAGGAAATAGGTTTTGCCGCTTACCTTAACAAACCGGTCAAACAATCTCAGGTTTATGATTGTCTTGCAACAGTCACCGGCAGACAAACAGGTACAAAGGACCACCATTCGACCTCAATCGTCACCAGGCACACCATTTCCGAAGACCATAAACGCAAAATTCGAATCCTGGTTGCCGAGGATAACATTACCAACCAGATAGTAGCCTTGAGCATTTTGAAAAAGCTGGGCTTTCAGGCCAATGCCGTTGCTAACGGCAAAGAGGCGGTCGAGGCCCTTTTGATGATTCCTTACAACCTTGTGCTTATGGATGTGCAGATGCCCGAGATGGACGGTTTTGCCGCTACGCGGGAAATCAGGAATTTAAAATCGGAAATTCGAAATCTACCCGTCATTGCCATGACGGCCCATGCAATGACGGGTGATCGTGAAAAATGTTTAAAAGCCGGCATGGACGATTATCTTTCAAAACCGATTAATCCGCAGGACCTTGTTGATATAATTGAAAAATGGCTTAAAGAACCAGGCGCAAGGCAGAATGAGAAAATAACGGCTGAGCCGGAGTCAAAAGATGCCGGCTTTAACAAAGCCGACCTGGTTAACCGTTTGATGGGTGATGAAGAGCTTGCCAAAGATATCATTAAGTCATTTCTTGATAATATCCCTGGAGACATTACCGCCATAAAGCAAGCGTTTGCAAAGAATGACGCGCTGTCAATGCGCAGGCTTGCCCACTCCGTAAAAGGCGCTGCCGGAAGTATAGGGGCCAAGGCCCTGCAAGATGTTGCGTTTCAGATGGAAAAGGCCGGTGAGGCAGGGGATATGGATAAAGCGGCATTGCTTTTGCCGCAAACAGATGATCAGTTCAAGAAATTGAAGAAGAGTCTGGCCCTGTCAGGGCTTACGGAAACCGGATAGAGGGTGGAGTTTTCAACCCCGCACATACGGAAAAAAAATATGCCTCCTGGAATTTTTGAGTCAGGTACTTCCGGATGTCGGCGCTTTTCATATGCATAAAAACCCTCAGATTGTCGTCATTCCAGCGTAGGCGGGAATAACAGGAAAACTTTTGAGTTTCACGAGCAATTTGTAATTTGTAATTGCACAGGTGGAAAAATTGCTTGACAAGGAAAATGGCGGGGAGTATTGTGTTAGGAAATTCTAATTATATTAGTTGTTTTTAATAGATTTCGGCTTATGACAAAGCTGAAAACAATTTTAAGCCTAGCCGCACCAGGTGATTTTTTTTGTGGAATGAGTTAGAGATTGAAAATATTATTAGGGTATGCTAATATCGTGGATGATATAAATAAAAAAGACCTGATTAACGCGGTTAACGAAAGCGTCAAAGGGCTGCATCAGGGAATAGATATGCATCGCTGTCTGGTGGCATCCATTCTGGAACAGAGGGTTGATTATCGCAATTTACAAACGCTTTTTAATTTTTGTTCTTCACGTTCACGTGAAGAACAATTGAAAGAGGCTATTAAAGAGGCCGTCGAAGTCTTGGAGGAAAGCAGAAAGGCATTCAAATCCAAGAGGCTTGAGGTATTACGCAAAAAGCTCACCTTTGTGTTGATAAACGGCGAATAAAGCAATCAGGAATGTCTTACGGTTTCCGTGCCTTTGCGAGGCATGGAAAAAGTGAAGGCGCGACTTGATATTGAAAATCCATCGAGTCGCGCCTTTTTTTTATTTGGTTGCAAAAAAGAAGAAAACACTCTGTCGTGTAAGCGTTTACCAGCGCTGCAGATGTACCCTTATAAGGCATAAATGCGTGATCAAGGCGAGGCCCGGATATAGCACCTACCTCCCGCTATGCCGGAAACCCTGAGCGCATGCAGATGCAGTGCTGGTGAACGCTTACAGGAATAACATTTTCTGAAATCAGTTAAAGCTTACTCTTGATCAAATAGATGGCTTTGAGCCTGACCGCACCGTGTGATTTTTTTTGCAATATGAATTAGATCTTTAAAACATGATTAGTATGTGCTAAACCAATAGTTGGTGTGTATAAAAAAAGCTGATCATCACGATTTACAGACACTTTTTATTTGGCCGTTATAAGGGGCTCGGCAATTCTGGGAAACAGCTAAGGGTTCGCCCAAAAATAAAGGAGGTACTTATCCATGCAGGACGCACTTTTTTTAAAAGCAGATACGATTCAAAATGGCGTGGCCGACACTTCGCGAATGGATGATCGAGACCTTGGGAACCAGTCCCGTCTGAGATTTTGGGAAATCGATCGTTTTTTTAAGTGTCCGGTCCCCGGTATGTGTCTTACCAATTCCGAACAAAAGCATCTACTCAAAAAAGCGAGCGTTTCGTTTAAAAAGAAAAGCCTTTTTGAAATTCATGAGACTCTGGTAGCGAGTTCGGATAGCGAGAACCCCTTGTCGCGAAAGGTTGACAATCTGCTCAACCGCAAGTTCAACCACGAGGCGGCATCTCTGTTCGGCCTTGGGGAAAAGGAATTTAAACGGCATTTGAGAACCTGTTTCGAAGCCGGTGAATTTGGCGGCGCTCTGTGGGCCGCGGCCACAAGACCGGATTTGTCAATCGAATGCAGGCATGAGATCTTTGGCCTT
>JAIWHJ010000279.1:0-3689 GCA_048629695.1 Promethearchaeota archaeon | reverse complement strand
GGTGAAACACCGGAAGCCTTACGAGACCTCTCGATTTCCCTTGAGAAAGTCGGCGATACGGCCAAGGCCATGGGACAATGGGATAAGGCGGAAATAAACTTTCAAGAAAGCCTGCAGATCCGTCGTAAAATCCTTGAACGGGTCGGTGAAACACCGGAAGCCTTACGCGACCTCTCTGTTTCCCTTGATAACGTCGGCGATACGGCCAAAGCCATGGGACAATGGGATAAGGCTGGGAAAAACTTTAAAGAAGGGCTTGCTATTGGAGTGCTCTTGTCTGGATCACTGCCGGAAAATGTTGACTATAAGGGACTGGCGGACCATTTTCAAAACCGTTTAAAGGAACTCGAAAAAAAAGGTTAGGGATTGAGAGGAAATTTATTTCGTTCCAATCCCTTATTCATTCCTCACTTATTCAACATCCTGGCGGCATCTTTGGCAAAGTAGGTGATAATGATGTCCGCGCCTGCTCTTCTGATGCTTAAGAGGGTTTCGTGTACTACACGTTCCTCGTCCAGCCAGCCTTTTTCCGCCGCCGCCTTGATCATGGCGAATTCGCCGCTCACGTGATACGCGGCAATCGGCAGATCAAACTCGTCATGCAGTCTGCTGATAACATCAAGATAGGCTACCGCGGGTTTTACCATCAGGATGTCAGCCCCTTCATCTACATCCAGTGTCGCTTCCCGCAAGGCTTCACGCACGTTTGCCGGATCCATCTGGTAACTTCGCCTGTCTCCTTCCTGCGGAGCGCAGTCGGCCGCATCCCGGAACGGCCCGTAAAAGGCGGATGCATATTTTACCGCATATGACATTATGGGCGTCATATGAAAATTATTTTCATCAAGTGCGGCCCTGATTTCCGCAACCCTGCCGTCCATCATGTCCGAGGGCGCCACCATGTCAGCCCCTGCCTTTGCATGGGAAAGAGCGGTCCTGGCCAGGACCTCCAGGGTGGAATCGTTGTCGACACGGCCATCTATGAGTATTCCGCAGTGGCCGTGACTCGTGTATTCGCAGAGGCAGACATCAGTTGACACCATCAATTCAGGCGCCTTGTTCTTGATTTCCTTGATTGCTCTTTGAATAATACCGTCTTTAGCGTGGGCCCCGGAACCCACAGGATCCTTTTTATCCGGCAGTCCGAATAAAATAACATGATTCACTCCCAGGCTGAGACATTCCTTTGCCTCCTTTGCCAGTTGATCCACTGACAACCTGTAAATGCCCGGCATGGATATTATTGGTTCGCGCACTTTTTTGCCGGACTGAATAAACAGGGGATAAATCAGGTTGTCCGGAGACAGACTTGTCTCCCTTACCAGGGAACGAAAGGCTTCATTTATCCGCATACGGCGGGGACGATATTCGGGGAAGACCATGTTGTATGTTCCTTACAGAGGTTCAGGGTTCAGGGGTTCAGGGTTCAAGGGTTAAAACTTGCCCCATAGTTGTATTAAACAAGTAAAGCAGTTAACCCTGAGCTGTCACACTATTTTTTTATCGTTGTTTTTCATCATTCATCATTCATCATTCAAAATTTAAAGGTATCACTCACAAGTGAATTGATGTATGTCTCGGGAAAATCTACGCCTTCCGCAGGGATGACTACAGTATTTATATCTCCCTTTTGCTTCATCAGGCGCAGACCATATTCAAAGGCATGCAATATTTCCTCACACACCTGCCTTACAGTGGAAATCGTACGAGGCTTGCGTGTAAGGATCCTGTCTATTGCTTCTTCGCTGAATACCACCTGCATTCCGCACTTTTCGGTTATCTCGTCGGCGCAGGTTCGAATCTCTTTGACCAGCCTGATAAAAATATCGCACACGTTCCAGGTGTCCGAGATCTCTTCCTGGCACTGATTCGCTATCAGAGCCACTCGTTCAGGCGTTGCCTCGACGTCATGCTCCTGGAAATAGGCTTTTCTGGTGCGCATAATAAAATCCACCAAACGCTCAAATTCAACATGGGCAAGAAAATTGTAGCGCTCTCTGTGAAAAGCCTGCTGGTCCGGATCTTTGAGAATTCTTTCAAGCTCCTCCATTGGCCTTTCCACTACGTCCGGAGTTACTGAAAAATGCTTGATATCTGTTGACGGCAGCTTCTTTTCAAAGGGCAAAAGTGTCTTTTCCATGACGCTCACAAGGCCACGGGCTCCTGTTCGCTCTTTTGCCGCACGTTTGGCAATTTCCTTTAATGCATCATCCTCGAATAAAATTCGAATACCATAGGCGCTGAAATCAAATTTCTTGCCGACCACGACCGAACTATTGATATTCATCAAAATCTCGTACAGATCATCAACACAGAGTTCGTCAAGTATGGCCAGAACCGGCAGGCGTCCAATGAATTCGCTCTCAAAACCAAACTGAATCAGGTCCTCGGCCTTTGCTTTTTTCAAAAACAGGGCCGCGTCCTTTTTAGAGGAAATCGTTCCTTCAAACCCGATGGACTGCTTTTGTACCCGTTTTTTCACTATATCATCCAGCCCATCAAATGCGCCGCTCATGATAAAAAGGATGTTTCTGGTGTTCACGACCCGCTTTTCACGCTTTCCTGTTGCCCTGTATCTCTCAATGGCCTCGATCTGGGAAATCATGTCATGGGGCACCTTTAAATCAACCTCGGTCTCTTCCATTGGTTTTAAAAAGGCCCGCTGCACACCGGTTCGAGACACGTCTATTCCATGTTTATTCATGCCTGATGCGATTTTGTCGATTTCGTCTACGTAAATGATCCCGTATTGCGCCTTTTCAATATTCCCATCAGTCTCACGTACCAGATCCCGAACAAGATCCTCGACATCACCTCCAACGTAGCCGGTCTCGCTGAACTTAGTTGCATCTCCCTTGACAAATGGAACGCCAAGCCTTTCGGCAATCAGCTTAATAAGGTAGGTCTTGCCGACCCCGGTGGGACCGATGAGCAACACGTTGTTTTTAATCTGCCCGGTATTTCTGCGGGACAAATCTACATGCTCCCGGAAGTGCCTTATCCGATTAAAATGAGTGCAGATCTTTGTGGCCAGTACGGCCTTTGCCTCTTTTTGTTTGACCACATACTCATCAAGATAGGCCTCCAGCTCTTCCGGCTTAACGTTGAAATCAAAAAAAGGTTTCTCATCGGAATGTTTTCCTTCCTGCTCCTTTTCTCCATCTTTCTTAGCCTGTGGGAAAAGACCGGCGGATACGATCTTGACCCGGTCTCCGTATTTATTGGATAGATAATCACTCAGATCTTTTTCAAGTTCTTTCTGATCAGGCAGATTTGGAACAGCGTCGTCACTCATTATGGATATCCAGTACCGGCAGGGCCGGGAAACTATTTGTAAATGTTCACCAGGGGTAATCCACGCCCCGGCCTCTATTTTAAAAGTAACATGAAAAGATGAACGTCGAACATCGAACATTCAACATCGAATTTTGAATAATGACAGAAAAAGTATAATTTGGAGGGGTTTCGTTCAGGCACTAACTATTTTTCGAAAACTCAAGAAAGTGTTTACCCATGCTGCAGATGTGCGTGATCAGGGCGATCGACTATAGTGCTTATGTGTCGGTCGCCCTGAACTGCACAGCTCAGGAATGTGGAAATAAATAACTTACCCATCTCCCATCCCATCTTCAGGCCATCTTCGATCAAGTAACCACTTTTAAAATCCTCAACGTAGCCCGGCTGCTATG
>JAIWHJ010000278.1:0-3691 GCA_048629695.1 Promethearchaeota archaeon | reverse complement strand
AAGGGTTTTTTTCTCGTTCCCAGGCTCTGCCTGGGAATGCATACCCAAAGGCTCTGCCTTACACACCAAAAATTCACTAAAATATAACACGAACCCCCTGATTTTTTATGGGAAGAACCATTTTTACGAGAAATGAACTTTGCTGGAATTAATAAATCATCCTGAAAATAAAAAATATCTGGTGGAATTTCGTTCCGGTGAAGTCATCTTCCTGGAAGGTGATGAGACCACGGATCTCTATGTGCTTATTTCCGGTAGCCTGATTCTTGTTAAGGGAAACATGAATATCGCCGAGATTTCCGAACCCGGTTCAATATTCGGGGAAATGGCGCATCTTTTAAATGAAAGGAGGTCAGCCTCGGGAAAGGCACTTGAAGATATCAGAGCTATTCGGATCCCTGGTGACGAGATCCCGTCATTTATTGACAGGTTTCCGGCCATTGCCCCTGAAATTACCAGGCGTCTTGCAATGAGGCTCCGTGACACCACGCGCGTTATGTATGCTTTCAAGGAGTTTTGTGACCAGATGCCTGACGCGGTGATAATGACTGATACGGAGAGACGGATACTCGCATGGAACAAGGCTGCGGAAAAGTTGTACGGTCGAACCTGGAACCAGATGCGACACAAGTCCCTGGATCAGATTTACGAAGACCAGGCTTCATACAAGCAGTTTATTGCAGAGCTTGAGGCGGCAAGAACGGTCAGGGAAAAACCCCTTAAAATACATCACCCCCAGGAGAGCTGGCGCTTCGTGTCCACGAGCACGGCCATGCTTTATGACGGCAGCCACAACGTGCAGGGCTACATGTTTCTGGGCAGGGACGTGACAAATGCCCACAAACTGGAACAGAGGCACAGGCGTGTCCGAAAATGGATGGTCCCGACAGTGATTCTCTTATGCGTGTTCGTGGGAATTATGTTCTGGGCCTATCCGAAGTTTTCAAAGGGGCGGAGGATTCTGGATTATAAGAAAAGTTCCTTTCAGGAGAGGATCAGCCTGGATTATAATAGCCTCCGAACATCTCTTGCACCTCTTGCAGCTTCTGCCGGCAACCTTGATCTTGACGCCTTAACACTTGTAATGGATGAGTATTTCGTGCAAATGGACCCGGTTTTTAAGGGAGTTAAAGGACTCGTGTTGCTGGATCAGGACAAGAAGGTGATCAACGCCCGCTCTGTTAAGGAGTTCAGGGAGACATCCTCTATTGTCGGGACCAGTTACAGCGGCATCGGTTTTAGCGGAGATGAGAAGTTCAATCATGCGATTCTTACGCTTTTCCGCTCCTCTCCGGATTATCCCATGGGCGCGGAAGGAGTCGAGATTGCCTTTAAAATGAATCCGGTCGGCAATAACTACTGGTGGCTTGTGTTTCAGCTTGATATGAAATGGCTTGGCCAGGAGTATGGAGTTGACACGAAAACTCTGAACAAGATGCGGTTTAACCTGTCGCAGGTCAAATAAACCCCATGAACCCGGAACCTGGAACCTGGAACCCGGAACCTTGAACTTGGAAAAATCAAAAAATGATCAAAAAAGGATATTACGGACAGTGGGGCGGGGCGTTTATTCCCGAGGTGTTGTATGAGACGTTTAAGGAGTTGAACCTGGCCTATGAACAGGCCAGGAATGACCCGTTATTCTGGGAAGAATATGTAAAACTTATGTCAACCTATTCTTGTCGTCCCACGCCTCTTACATTTGCGGAAAATTTGTCCCGTTATTTTGGGGGCGCCCGGTTTTTTATCAAACGTGAGGATCTGAATCATACCGGCGCTCACAAGCTCAACAACGTCATGGGCCAGGGACTTTTAGTCAAGCGAATGGGAAAAACGCGCGTAATTGCCGAGACCGGCGCCGGCCAGCATGGTGTTGCAACGGCCACAATGGCCGCAAAGTTCGGGTTTGAATGCACCATTTACATGGGCGAGGAGGATATGGCAAGACAGCGGCCGAACGTATTCTGGATGGAAAAGCTCGGTGCGGAAGTGATTTCCGTTACAGACGGATCCCGGACGCTAAAGGATGCGATTAACGAGTCCTTCCGGGACTGGGTCACGCGAATGGATGACACCCATTATGTGCTGGGCACGGTGTGCGGTCCGCATCCGTTTCCGTCAATGGTGGCCTGGTTCCAGTCTATTATCGGCATAGAGGCTCGGAAACAGATTATAGAAAGCGCTGGACGGCTTCCCGCCCGTGTATACGCCTGCGTGGGCGGCGGTTCCAATGCAATGGGCATTTTTCAGGGATTCCTGGATGACCGGGAAGTGGAACTTGTGGGAGTTGAAGCAGGCGGACACGGACTTGACTCAGGCATGCATGCATCGCGCCTTGCCGGCAGTGACGGGTCGCCCGGAGTTGCCCAGGGGTACAAGACCATGTTTCTGCAGAACTCGGACGGCCAGATGCGTGACACCTATTCAGTGTCCGCCGGTCTTGACTATATAGGGGTTTCTCCTCTCCTGGCGGATCTTGCTGAAAGGGGGCGCATCAGGTTTGAGGCCGCCACGGACAAGGAAGTGATGAAGGCGCTTGACCTGACCATGAAAAAGGAGGGCATTATACCTGCCCTGGAATCAGCCCACGCATTAGTGCAGGCATTTAAGGAGGCGGGCGGCCTGCGGTCTGATGATTCCATTGTAATAAATATGTCCGGGCGCGGCGACAAGGATATTTTTACAATTGCCCATGCGGTTGATGATCCGTCCTGGAAAGAATTCATAATAAACAAAGGTGCGGAGTATGAAGCTGGAAAATGAGATCCGAAAGGCTCTTGAAAAGAAAAAAATTCTGTTAATGACCCATCTTGTGCTTGGCTACCCATCATTTGACGTTAATCGCAGGGTGATCGAACAGATGGTGGAAAACGGAGTGGATCTAATCGAGTTGCAGATTCCGTTTTCAGAAGCGGTTGCAGACGGCCCCACCATACTAAAGGCCAATCAGGAGGCCATCTCTTCAGGCACCCTTGTCAGAGAGTGTATTGATTTTGCCGGAGAGATTATATCCACCCATTCCATTCCGTTTCTGTTCATGACCTATTTTAACATCATGTTTAAATTCGGATGGGAGGATTTTATGGACAAGGCCGGCGCTGTCGGAATCAAGGGATTCATCGTACCTGATCTGCCCCCGGAGGAAGGGGAGGATTATTTCAGAAAGGCGGCCCGTGAACGTGATATGGGCTTTGTCCAGATCTTTGCGCCCACGAGTACGAAAGAGAGGATGCGAGAGCTTTCCTCCCGCTCCGAGGGATTTGTATACTGTGTGGCCAGGCGGGGAGTGACAGGAAAAAAGACTGATTTTGATGAAGGGTTTAATTCATACCTGTCTCGATGCCGACAGGCAACCAGCCTGCCGCTGGCAGTCGGATTTGGAATCCGCAGCAGGGAAGACGTAGAATCTCTTTCCGGAAAGGCGGACATAGCCGTAATAGGAACCGAGACGATTCGTCTGGTAAACGAAGAAGGAGTAAATGCGGTAGGCCCGTTTATCGCAAGCTTAAGGTAAAATATTCGGCCACTTAGAGTTGCGTGTTGAGTAGTGAGTGATGAGGAAAACCAGATCGTATCTTTATTCTTCTAAGTAACAGTTAAGAGCCTAATGTTGTAAAAATATTGTCCAAACAGTCGGTTAGACACGTTTTTCAAGATGAACGTCGAACATCGAACGTCCAACGTTGAACAT
>JAIWHJ010000277.1:0-3693 GCA_048629695.1 Promethearchaeota archaeon | reverse complement strand
CGACCAATCCTGATAGTCACACCGGGAACCAACCTAATGAGTCAGTGCAAAAAGAAAAAGGTTCAAAACAAGTTCGAACCTAACGCCCTTCGGGCAAGCTATTGAGCTGTTAAGCTGTTGAGCTAAACAGCTAAAAGCTACGAACCATTATTACAAACTGATAATCTCTAACAAATGGACAGAAACTTTGTTTTTTCGATACATGAACCATTATACCCCTTTATACCTCCTTATACGCAGATAGATCGAAAATTGTCAATGTGTTTAGATGCAAACATTGTAACCGTTCAGAGGGGTCCCCTATTTAGAGACTCCTTCGTATGTAATCGTTCACAGGCACCCCACATGTGTACCCTTAAAGTGCATAAACTGCAGGCCGGCGCACTATATAAACCTATTGTGAACCAGACTGATCGCGTGCAGGTAAACGATTACCAAACATTTGTTTGAACAGGTGACAGGTTTCTGGTAAGGTCATTTTGAATGATGAGTGATGAATGATGAGTGATAATGGGGGACAATAGCTTGTTAAAAAGGCGGTGGGCCAAATTTAAATCCAACAGGAGAGGTTATTACAGTTTTGTCATATTTTCCGTCATATTCATTGTATGCCTCTTTGCCGAGGTAATCAGCAACGACAAACCCTTTCTTGTTAAGTTCGAAGACAGTTACTACTTTCCAATCATTAAATCTTATCCTGAAACCACGTTCGGAGGCGACTTTGACACAGAAACCGATTACCGTGATCCATATATCCTTGAAAAAATCACCTCTAACGGCAACTGGCTGGTCTTTCCGCCAAACCCGCACACTTATGACTCGATAAACCCGAACCTTTCCGTGCCCGTGCCTTCTCCTCCCACAGGGATCAACATCATGGGCACGGATGACCGGGGCCGTGATGTTCTTGCGCGGCTTATTTACGGTTTCAGGCTTTCCGTTCTTTTCGGATTTACGCTCACATTCGTGGGAACCGGAATCGGGATTCTTGCCGGGGCAATCCAGGGCTATTTCGGAGGCAAAACAGATCTTATGTTTCAACGCTTTATCGAGATATGGAGCGCCATGCCAGAGCTGTACCTTCTCATTATCTTTTCCTCCATTTTCAAGCCCAGCATTCTCCTGCTGCTCATACTCCTGTCAATGTTCGGATGGATGGGGCTCTCAGACTATGTCCGGGCCGAATTTCTTAAAGGCAGGAATCTCGACTACGTAAAGGCGGCCAGGGCGCTTGGCGTGAGCAACACCAAAATTATGTTCAAGCATCTGTTGCCCAACGGAATGACGCCTGTGATTACCTTTCTCCCTTTCCGGATGTCGGGTGCGATACTGGCCCTGACCAGCCTTGATTTCCTGGGCCTGGGTGTCCCGCCGACTACTCCCAGTCTTGGAGAACTTCTGGCACAGGGCAAAAACAACATTGATGCGTGGTGGCTTTCTTTAGGCACATTCATTGTGCTTGTAGGAACGCTCATTCTTCTGATCTTCATCGGCGAGGCCCTGCGAGAAACTCTTGACCCAAGGAAGGTATAAACCCACATCATGCTTCTTGAGATAAAAAATCTGTCCGCTCACTTTGATTCGGAAAACGGAATCACAAAAGTGCTTCATAATGTGTCAATCGATATTGAGGCGGGAAGCACGGTGGCGCTGGTAGGGGAATCAGGTTCCGGAAAATCAGTCACAGCGCTCTCTGTTTTAAGACTTCTTCAAGGCGTAACGCCGTTTTACGCCAAAGGCGAAATTCTATTTAAAGGAGAAGACCTGCTTAAGATTGACGATGCCGGAATACGGCGGATCAGAGGCAACCGGATCGCCATGATCTTTCAGGAACCTATGACGTCGTTAAATCCTGTTTATTCAATCAAGCACCAGCTTGTTGAACCGCTCATGATCCACCAGGGACTTTCAAAATCCGGGGCCGAAGCCGTGGCCGTAAATCTCCTGGACCGAACCGGCATTCCGGACGCGTCAACCCGGATTCATTCCCTTCCTCATCAACTCTCAGGAGGTCAGCGGCAGAGGGTAATGATAGCCATGGCCCTGGCATGCAACCCGGCCCTGTTGATTGCAGACGAACCGACTACAGCCCTTGACGTTACGATCCAGATCCAGATACTCTCGCTGATTAAAGATATTCAGAAAGAACTGGGAATGGCCGTGTTCCTTATAACCCATGATCTTGCAATGGTTAAAAAAATTGCAGACCATGTTTATATCATGCATAAGGGCAAAATAGTTGAAAACGGACAGACAAGACAAATTTTTAAATCGCCTGAAGACCCCTATACCGTGCATCTTCTTGAAAGCGTGCCAAAAGGTGAACCTGAACCTAAAAAAGAAAGTAAACCGATCCTGACTATACGGGATCTGAAATGCTACTTCCCGATCAAGACCGGCTTTTTCAAACAAACGACCGGGCACGTGAAGGCTGTAGACAATGTGGATCTGACCATTCGTAAAGGCACGACATGCGGAATCGTCGGCGAATCCGGCTCAGGAAAAAGTACGCTTGGCATGTGTATCCTTAAGCTTACCCGGTGCGATGGTGAAATCAAATACAACGGCCGTGACCTGCTCGGTCTGAATAACAGGTTATTGCGGCCTTTGCGAAAAGAACTTCAAATCGTATTTCAAGACCCGTTTTCATCACTTTCTCCGCGCCTGACAATCGGCCGGATAATTGAAGAGGGTTTAACGGTTCACAAAATAGGAAAAAATGGAAAGGAAAGGCGCCGATCCGTGAGACAGGCGCTTCTGGAAGTAGGCCTTGATCCTGAAACGATTGACCGCTATCCCCATGAATTCTCTGGAGGAGAGCGGCAGAGAATTGCAATTGCACGGGCGGTTATCCTAAAGCCCGGTCTTCTCTTGCTTGATGAGCCTACAAGCGCCCTGGACATGACCATCCAGGCCCAGATCATCGACCTGGTGAAGCGACTTCGGGACGAACTCGGCATGGCCATCATCTGGATCACGCACGACCTGGGTGTTGTGGCGGGACTGGCAGACAGGATGATGGTCATGTATGCGGGACATGCCGTCGAAGAGGCGCCGGTGAAAGAGGTCTACGGGGATCCGCGGCATCCCTACACCCTCGGACTGCTGGCTTCTCTGCCCCGCCTTGACGAGGTGCGCGAGGAGAAACTCAGGTCCATCGAGGGCCTGCCCCCTGACCTGATCGACCTACCGCCGGGCTGCCCCTTTGAACCGCGTTGCGTCTATGCTGTGGAGAAATGCCGGGTGGAGCGACCAGAACTGGAACCGGTCGGCCCCAGACACCGCATAGCCTGCTGGGTCGACGTGACGCAGTAGCCGCTCGCGCTGGTGGAAAACCGGCCGCAGGTGCTGGATTTGCGCCAGCTCATTCAATATTTCCTCAAGCATCGCGAGGAAGTTGTTGTAAGGCGGACGACATTTGATTTGCGTAAGGCGGAAGAACGCGCGCACATACTCGAAGGTTTCCGCATAGCCCTCGATCATATCGATGAGATCATCGCCCTTATCAGGGGCTCCGCTACTCCTGCTATTGCGAAAACGGGACTCGTGCAGCAGTTCAATCTGAGCGAGATTCAGGCGCAGGCAATCCTTGATATGCGCCTGCAGAGGCTTACCGGCCTCGAAAGGCAAAAAATCGAGGACGAATACCAGGCCCTGGTAACACTCATCGGCGAATTGAAAGCAATCCTCGCG
>JAIWHJ010000276.1:0-3707 GCA_048629695.1 Promethearchaeota archaeon | reverse complement strand
CACTTTGATGGCACATAAAGCCCACATAAAGATAATGCTCTTTTTCAAGCATAGCTTCAGCCACTTCCAAATCATACTCGGATATTTTAATTCGGTATGCAACGGTTTTGCTTGTACTGTCAGTGTCACTACCCATATCTTTATTTATCGTGAATAAAATAAGCCTAGCGAAGCTTCGCCTCAAACCGACGAGAGTGTCTTCACCAGTCGTAGATTATTGTAAAGGCGTGTAAAGGACTGACCGAGGAGTGATAACGGAACGCATGATATTTATATAAATGCTTTCGGCTAGTTCGTCTGCCATTTTTGCCAACCCTTTTTCAAGGTTGCCTCGGGTCATGGTCCAGTTTTGGGCCACGAAATAGGCTTCATCAAGGTTTCTTTTAGAATTCTTGATGACCACATTGCCGGAATCAATTTCAGTAAGGCTGTAACTGACCTTTACCCTGACCTCAAGTTCCACTGCCTGGTCGAATTTTCCGTAGGAGAGTCCGGGATGTTCAATCGAGAGCAAGGTTCCTTTTAGTATGTAATCCGCTTTGTCGTCTGCAGAGACAATGTTGATATGTTTCGTTTTCTGCAGCCAGCCGGTGAGTTCCCTGTGAAAAAGCGATTCCAGTCCCAGTTCATTTGTCTGGTTTGTCCACATGGGCACATGCATGGAAATGGGCGGTCGCGTGGCGCCGTCTGAATCGATATACGGATTTTTATAACCGCATCCGGCAACAAGCCATGCAACTGTCAAACAGATTATTATCAGTGCAGAGTATCTGGTAATTCCGCCCATTTTCATTCCTCTACCCAACCTTTTCATTTACACGTAATAGTTTATCAGGATGTAACCGATCCCTGGGTAGCAAAAGCCCCTTCCGGGATCGCAAACTCCTTGCCCTGCGAGACTCCGGGTGCGCCGCTGGTGAACTCTTACACGACGATATTAACTAGCCTGTTCTTAACAACGATGATCTTTCTGATTTCCTTGGCGTTAATGAATTTTTTTACCCTTTCATCGGAAACCGCCATTTCCTTGAGATGATCATCCGCGATTCCGGGCGCGACCTGAAGGCGGCTTCTTACCTTGCCGTTTACCTGAATAACAATTGTGATTTCCTCGTCTTTGGCTGCCTCGGGATCAAATTCAGGCCATTCGGCATCAGAGAGAGGTTTTAAGTGACCGGTCAATTCCCAGAGTTCCTCGCAGAAATGGGGCGCCATAGGATAGAGGAGTAAAAGGACGGCCTCAACCGACGCACGGATAACAGCAGGATCAACCTCTTGTTTTGCGTTTTCTCCGGTCACGGAAAAGAGGGTGTTCACAAGTTCCATTACCGCGCTTATCGCAGTGTTGAAATGAAAGCTGTCTTCTATATCGCTTCCTACTTTTCGGATCGTCTGGTGCGTTTTCCTGTGGAGTAAACGGCTGCTCGCGTTTAGATCCGAGGCTGAAATTTCCTTGTTGTCTTGGCCAAGCATTTCAAGATTATTGGTCACAAAACGGAATACGCGCCACAGAAACCTGGATGATCCTTCCACGCCCTTATCGTTCCATTCCAGATCTCTTTCAGGCGGCGCGGCAAACAGGCTGAAGAGCCGGACAGTGTCGGCTCCGTATTGTTCGATCAGGTCGTTCGGGTCAATCACGTTGCCTTTTGATTTCGACATCTTGGCGCCGTCTTTTATGACCATCCCTTGAGTCAACAGGTTTGTAAACGGCTCGCCCACGGTCAGATAACCCATGTCCCTTAAGAGCTTGGTGAAAAAACGGGCATAGAGCAGATGCAGAATTGCGTGTTCAATCCCGCCGATGTACTGATCAACCGGCAGCCAGTAATCAACGGCATCCCTGTTTAAAGGTTTATCAAAATCCGGGCACGTGAACCTGGCAAAGTACCAGGACGATTCCACAAAGGTGTCAAAAGTGTCTGTCTCGCGATTGGCATCCGCGCCGCACTTGGGACATTTGACGGCCAAAAAGCTTTCAAGCGTATGAAGCGGTGATCTGCCGTTTTTGTCAAACCGGATATCCGTCGGCAGCGTGACGGGAAGGTCTTGTTCAGGTACCGGCTGGATTCCGCATTTCGGGCAGTTAATCATTGGAATGGGAGCGCCCCAGTAGCGTTGCCTTGAGATACCCCAGTCGCGGAGCCGGAATGTGGTCTGTTTTTTGCCGAATCCCTTTTGAGCGGCAAGTTCCGTGACCGCGATCTTGGCGTCCGCGGATGCCATGTTATCGAATTGTTCCGAGTTAACCACAGTGCCCGGATTTTCGTAAGCCTGTTCCATTGTGGTCGGGTCCAGTGTCTCGCCCTCGGGCTGGATCACAACCTTGATCGGGATGTCATATTTTTTTGCAAACTCGAAATCCCTCTGGTCGTGAGCCGGCACAGCCATAACCGCGCCGGTGCCGTATTCCATGAGAATAAAGTTTGCAGTGTAAATCGGCAGCCGGTTTCCATTATATGGATTGATGCAAAAGCTTCCCGTGAAAACGCCTTTTTTTTCCGGTTCATCTTCAGGTTGCTGCCGTTGTTTTTCAATTTTTGTTTGTTTAACAAATTCGTTGACCGCTTCTTTTCGGTCCGTCCCTTGCACAAGACTCGGCAGCATGGGATGCTCCGGGGCAATGGACATAAAGGTTGCGCCGTAAATGGTATCCGGCCGGGTAGTGAAGATTTTGAGGCATTCACTTGAGTTTTCAATGGGAAAGTCGACTTCAGCGCCCACGCTTTTGCCGATCCAGTTCCGCTGCATGGTCAGGACCTTTTCCGGCCAGCCGGTGAGGGACTCGCACTCCTTTAAGAGTTCCTCGGAATAGTCCGTGATTTTGAAGAACCAGCCGTTCATTTCCTTTGGAACAACCGGTGTGTCGCAGCGCCAGCACAAGCCGTCAATAACCTGCTCGTTTGCGAGAACGGTCCGGCATTCCCCGCACCAGTTGATTGTGGTCATCTTCCGGTACACGAGGCCCTTTTTATACAGTGTTATAAAGAAGAGCTGTTCCCAGCGGTAATAGTTTGGATCGCAGGTTGCCAGTTCACGGTCCCAGTCGTAAGAAAAGCCCATTTTGCGGAGCTGGCCCTTCATGTAATCCATGTTTTCGTACGTCCAGGATGCGGGATGCGTGTTGTGCTTGATCGCTGCGTTTTCAGCAGGCATTCCGAATGCGTCCCAGCCTATCGGGTGCAGGACGTTGAATCCCTTCATCCGCTTGTACCTGGCAATAACGTCGCCGATGGTGTAGTTCCGGACATGGCCCATGTGTATTCGGCCCGAAGGATAGGGGAACATTTCAAGAAGGTAATATTTTTTCAGGCGAGGATCTTCAGAAACCTTAAAGGTTTTTTCAGCAAGCCATTTTTCCTGCCATTTTTTCTCAATAGCCTTGAAGTCGTACCTGGTATCAGCGTTACTCGTCATTTTAATGGCCATTTAGAGGTTCAGGGGTTCAGGGTTCAGAGGTTCAAAGGTTCAGGGGTTCCGGGTTCTAGCTTAAAGAGGGTGTTTTGGGGGAGAAGTTTTTTAAGCAAATGCCGAAGTTTTGACCAACCTTAAAAAACCTTTGCCATAATGGCCAGATAATTATATCCTCTTAAACGAGGATATTTTTTTTTGATTTGGGCATAGGGATTCGCCCAAAAATAAATTTACATTTTCAGGTGTCGAGGCGCCCGTATGGCAAGGCGCGAGAAGGGCGAATAGCAGGGCTA
>JAIWHJ010000275.1:0-3710 GCA_048629695.1 Promethearchaeota archaeon | reverse complement strand
TCCCACTTCCGACAAATATAACAAAATAGCATTTTATTTTTTGCCGAATCCTTATTTCGTCCCCACCCCTTATTTTTTGGGGTGACAATTACGAATTGTTTTCATGCACCAAACGAGTATATGCCCTGGCAATCACATTTGCGGTACTGTCTATAATTTGATCGGAATGATGAAGCGTGACCGAGAACCTGAGCCGGGCCGTGCCCTCGGGAACAGTGGGGGGTCTGACCGGTGTGGCAAAGACACCTTTTTTTCTCAACTCACCGGCCAGTTCGAGCGCGACTTTACTGTCATGGACAATAAGAGGCACTATCTGGGAAGGACCGAAATCCTGATTTAATCCGGCCTGTTGGAGAATCTGTTTAAAAAACGCGGCCTTTTTGTGAAGACTGTTTCGCATTTTTCGATCCTCCCTGACAATAGATATTGCCGCCAAAGAAGCCCCGATCACAGCCGGCGGCAAGGCTGTGGAATAGATAAATGTCCTGGCACGGTTTATAAGATACTGCACCATTTCACATGAAGCAGCGACATATGAACCATAGCTTCCAAGCGCTTTTCCAAATGTCCCCATGGAGATGTCAACTTGATCGGCGACTCCATCTTCCTCGATCACTCCTCCTCCGCATTTGCCGAATATTCCGGTGGCATGCGCCTCATCGACCATTAATATAAATGAATAAGAGTCCTTTAGACCTGTCAGATCCTTTAAGGAACACCGATCACCGTCCATGCTGTAGATTGATTCCACCACAACAAGGGCCTGTTGAAAATTTCCGCGATGTTTTTTAAGGCATTCCTCAAGGTGGTTCAGATCATTGTGGCGGAAACGGATGAGCCTGGCGCCTGACAGGAGGCACCCATCGTAAATGCTCGCGTGATTGAAGCGGTCTGAAAAGATCACATCACCCCTGCCCGCCAGGGCCGGGATGACTCCGGTATTGGCAAGATATCCCGCGCCGAAGAGAAGCGCGGCTTGTTTTCCCTTCAGCCGGGCAACCTTTGCCTCCAGGTGGTGATGGATCTCAAGGTCTCCGCTCATTAGTCTTGCGGCCCCGGATCCTGCTCCGAATAAATCAAGAAATTGCCTGCTTTTCTTAATTACCGCCTGATGCTGAGTCAAAGCCAGATAATCGTTTGAGGAAAAATCAAGTAACGGGGGGACGGATTCCGCCATCCCCGGCAGGCGGATACGGCCGTCCGGAAGTCTCTGAACCGGCAGCAATTCCCTTAAATTGCCTGCTGATTTCCGTTCATTCAGCCAGGAAGTCAGGCTGTCCATATCTCTTTCATATTCCTGACAAAATCGAGATCATCTTCCAGCGGCCGGCCTTGGCGTGTGAGATATCCACCTATCATCAGACCATCCGCACCGCCCATAAAGGCCATTCCGAGAAAATCACCCAGCACGGCCTCCCTTCCGGCAGCCAACCGGATGGCTCCTTTCTCAAGAATCAGCCGGAACAATGCTATGGCCCTTAGTATCTCGATCACCGCGGGCAGGCGTGCGTGCACTAAAGGAGTTCCCGGCCTGGGAATCAGAATGTTGATCGGCACGGAGTCCACTTTGTGCTCTTTTAAAGTCATGGCCATGGAAACACGGTCATCCTCACTCTCACCAAGACCGAAAATCCCGCCTGCACAGACCTCAAGCCCTGCCTCCCTGGCTGCCGAAATTGTATCAATGCGGTCTGCAAAGGAATGAGTTGTCACAATTTTGGGAAAAAATTCCTTTGACGTCTCAATATTGTGATGATACCTCGATAGCCCGGCATTTTTTAACACTTCAAGATCCCGGCGGTTCATAATACCCAGGGAGGCACACACCTTGATTGGCACATGGCGCCTGATCTCTGCAATGGCGTCCGCCACCGCGGCAACTTCATCAGGAGCCGGGCCCCTGCCGCTTGTGACAATGGAAAAATGATGCGCCCCGGTCCGCTCTGCAATACGGGCGGCCCCCACGATATCATCTACAGGTTTTAAGGGATAATTTTTGAGGTTGCTTCCGTAATGAGAGGACTGGATGCAGAATCCGCAGTCTTCACTGCAGAGTCCGGATTTGGCATTAAAAATATTACACAGAGAAAACTTATCGCCCCGGCGCTTTAACTTCATTCGCAGGGCCTTATCCATCAGTTGCGTCAACGACAGCGCCCTGACAGCCTGAATATCGCTTTTGGAAGGATTTGATGTATTCATTTTTTCAAGATGAACGTCGAACATCGAACGTCCAACGTTGAACATCGAATTAGGAAGTCGCTTCGCTCCATCTGATTAATAAAAGTACCATATTCAAAATTCGATGTTGAATGTTCGATGTTCGACGTTCATCTTTTCATATTACTTTTAAAATAGAGGCCGGGGCTCGGTTTTTTCGCTGTGTAGTCACGTTATTTTCTCCTAAACCCAAACACACCGCCTTTTGACTTTTTGTCAAAGGCAGGCCCACGGTTTCCCCGCCCGGATGAATGTTTTTTTTGCTTCTGCTTTGAAGAAGCCGGCAGCATCTGAGGGCTTACCTTTTTGCCTCCCCGTGATTCACAGCACAATCCGTAAAAAAGCAGCCCTTCCTGGAAATAACTTTTCTTTTTAAACCAGGCCGGCTGGCTATGGTCCTTTTCGTACTGTTGAAAGGCGGGAAAATTGGATAGAAGTGTTGTGATTCCCTCAATCATGGCCCTTTTGATATTCAGATGAGAAAATATTGAACCAATATCGGCCCGCAATTCCCTTGAAAACGTAAATACCTCCCCGCCCTTGCGTTTCACGGATGTCAGCCCCTTTTCCGCCTCTGCCCAAGGCATCAGGATCAGGGACATAATCATGTGATCCGGAATTTGCCGGGCCTGTGTGTGCAGGCGATCAATGACCCTGAATATGTCCAACAACTGAGAAAGAACGTCTTTTGCCCCTGCCTTGGATGATGCCTTCATGGGCTTTTCATCATCTGAAATCAAATCTTTATAACAGGGGAAAATTACAGAGAATAAACCGCTTTCTATTGCCAGGCCGGCCCATTTTTCAACCAATCCGCCTCGTAAATCTTTGAACAGTTCATCATAAATGCGGGACGGCGGGCAGAGGGTAAGTTCTTTGCAATGGTGTCTGATAGCATCCCAGGTATTTTCCTCAATAATAAAATTATTACGGGCCGCATGCCGAACGGCGCGCATCATACGGACCGGGTCTCGTGTAATGCGACGGTCCGGATCACCCACCATCCGGACAACGCCGTTTTTTAAATCAGCCATCCCTCCTGCATAATCAATGATTGAAAATTTATCGATGTCACAGAAAAGCGCATTAATGGTCAGATCACGCCGAAAGGCATCCTCTGAGACGTTGCCGAACGTGTTATTGCTCGGCAGCACCTTATCTGATCCCTTAAGGTCGTATTCACCGGAACGCCGGAAGGTAGACACCTCAATGACCTTGTCGCCTTTGAAAAATACCTGAACAAGACGGAAACGTTTCCCAATGACCACGCTGTTTCGAAACAGCTTGCGCACCTGTCCGGGCCGGGCTTGGGTGCTGATGTCAAAGTCCTTTGGTTTATTGCCCAGATAGAGATCACGTACGCATCCCCCGACCAGATAGGAGGTAAACCCGGCATCATGGAGTCGATTCAATACGGTAAGGGCGTCTCTATCTATGTTTTTCCTGGAAAGAGGATGTTCCGAGCTTGGAATTATCAAAGGTGATAACTT
>JAIWHJ010000274.1:0-3717 GCA_048629695.1 Promethearchaeota archaeon | reverse complement strand
GCGGTGCCACATGTTTTAAGGCACTTATCCAGGACCTTTAAAAATTTCTAGTTTATCTGGGTTAAATAGTCACGTACCGGCAAAGTGTTCCAAATTTTATTTTTCCAATGCCGCGAACTTTTAGAAGTTCGTTTAAATTTTCTATCCGGTCTTTTTTTTTACGAAAATCAATGATGCGGCCTGCCAGGCGGGGGCCTATCCCGGGGATAATTGTAAGAATTTCTGAGTCGGCCTCGTTTATAGGGATAGGCAGGAAGAAAAACGGGGCGGCTTTGGCAGGGATTGCGGATAAAGGGCTGAATGTGGATTCTGCAGGAACAGTGAATTCCGAATCATTACTAAATTCAGTTACAGGCAGTTGATACAACCCTTCCTTGATATTGTCGCCCTTTAGCCATACAATGTCAAAAAATGGGGCCTCGGACTGCCGGTTTGCCCTCTTTTCCCAGTCAGGTCTGATTATTCCCGCAAGGTGAAAAAGAGAGATGGCAATACAAACAACAAGAAGGACCAGCACACGGTGGTCCTTCTTGATTCTACCTTCCGCCTTCACCCTTTACCCTTGCTCTCACTCTTCATCAACTTGTAGGAAATACTGTCTACCAGCGCCTGCCAACTGGCTTCAATAATATTAGTAGACAGGCCGACTGTTCCCCATTCAGACTCGAAATCCTTGGATTCTATAAGTACCCTGACACTTGCGCTTGTTCCCTGGTCAGTGGCAAGCACCCGTACTTTGTAATCGGAAAGGTGCATGTCGGCAAGCTGGGGATAGAATCGAGACAGGGCCTTTCTGAGCGCATTATCAAGGGCATTTACCGGTCCGTCGCCAAGGGCTGCGGTATGCACCATTTCTCCCCCGACTTTCAGCCTGATTGTGGCTTCCGCCTGGGTCGGTTCATCCATGCTGGTCTTATGGTCTATGACCCTGAATCCCAGTAATTCGAAATACTTTCGCTGCGTCCCCATAGCCCTGCGCATAAGCAGTTCAAAGGACGCCTCAGCTCCTTCGTACTGGAATCCGCGGGTTTCAAGCTCTTTCAGCTCGTTTAAGATGGAAGCCACAACAGGGTCTTTGCTGTCCAGATCCAACCCGAATTTTTTGGCCTTATGCAGCACATTGCCCCTGCCTGCCTGGTCGGATATCAGAATGCGCCTGATGTTTCCTACCTTTTCAGGTACGATGTGTTCATATGTAAGAGGATTGCGTTTGACCGCGCTTACATGAATGCCGCCCTTGTGTGCAAAAGCCGAGGCGCCGACGTAGGGTTGGTATTTGTTGTGGGGAAGATTTGCCAGTTCATTGACAAACCTGGACGTTTCGGAAAGCATGTCAAGCTTGTCCGCTGCGTTGAATGTGTACCCCATCTTGATCGCCAGGCCTGCCATGATGGAAATAAGGTCTGCGTTTCCGCACCTCTCCCCAAATCCGTTTATGGTCCCCTGAACCTGGGTCGCGCCTTTTGAAACCGCGATCAGGGAATTTGCCACAGCAGTGTCCGAATCGTTGTGCGCATGGATTCCAAGGGTCACGGAATCGCCTTTGGATTTCACAAGGGTTTTCACAGCCTCCATGATATCCGGGATATCAGTCGGCATGGTGCCGCCGTTCGTGTCACACAGAACGAGACAGTCCGCCCCTCCGTCAATGGCCTTTTCAAGGGTGGTGAGCGCGTACTCCTTGTTTTTCTTGAAACCGTCAAAAAAGTGCTCAGCATCATAAAACAGATGCTTTACATGGGGCCGCAGGAATTTCAAAGAGTCCTGGATAATTGTCAGGTTATCTTCAAGGGAAATCCTTAAGGCATCCCTGACATGTATGTCCCAACTCTTGCCGAAGATGGTGATGACCGGTGTTTTGGAATCTATCAGGGCCTTAAGGTTGGGATCTTTGTCCGGAGGATTTTTGAAGTTCCTGGTGCTGCCGAATGCGGCAATCTGTGTATGACGCAGATTGTAGTTTTGGATTTCCCTGAAATACTCGGCTGAAACCGGATTGGCGCCCGGCCAGCCGCCTTCGACATAATCGATTCCAAGTTCATCGAGTTTCAGGGTGATCCTGATTTTATCTTCAACAGAGATGTTAAAATTTTCCGCCTGTGTCCCGTCTCTTAATGTGGTGTCGTAGATTTCAAGCTGTGGGGTCATGATCTGTCATTACTCCAGTTCAAATACGTCGTGAAGCGCCCGTATTGCAAGTTCTGTATACTTTTCGTCGATTACACATGAGATTTTTATTTCCGACGTGCTGATCATCAGAATATTGATGCCTTCGTCAGCCAGGGTTTGAAACATGGTCGTGGCAATTCCGGGAAAATTCCTCATCCCAACTCCCACGACCGAGACCTTGGCAATATTTTTTGAACCTGAGACTCTATCCGCCCCGATTTCACCGGCAACATCCTCCAGAATGGACATGGCCTTGTCATAATCATTTATAGGGACGGTAAATGTCATGTCGGTCAGATCCCCGGCTCTTGTGTTCTGAATAATCATATCGACAACAATGTTTGCATCGGAAATCGGGGTGAATATCTTTGATGCAATGCCAGGCTTGTCCTGGACCTTGGATATAGTGATCCGTCCCTCATTTTTTGAATATGTTATGCCTGAAACAGGTTTCTCTTCCATATCTTTGTCCTCCTCAACAACCCATGTCCCCTCGGTATCCACAAAGGAGGAACGGACATGAACAGGTACCTGGTATTTTTTTGCAAATTCGACGGATCTGATGTCAAGAACCTTGGCGCCCAGGCTTGCCAGTTCCAGCATCTCATCGTACGAAATGGTGTTTATCTTGCGCGCCGTCGAACAGATGTCAGGATCAGTGGTATATATTCCATCAACATCAGTGAATATTTCACATTCATCCGCTTTCAGTACCCCTGCCAGAGCCACGGCGGTTGTGTCCGATCCGCCCCGGCCCAGCGTGGTGATGTCTCCGTTGTCGTTTACCCCCTGAAAACCTGCCACAATAATTATTTTGCCGTCTGACAGGCGCTTTTCAAGCAGTTTCGTGTCTATGGATTTGATTCGTGCCTTTGTGTGGATATCGTCGGTGCGGATTTTCACCTGATCTCCCAGCATGGAGACGGCATCAAGGCCCTCGTCCTTTACAGCCATGGCCAAAAGAGCCACGGTCATCTGTTCCCCTGTTGAAAGCAGTACATCCATTTCCCTTGGATCCGGAATTATCTGGGCCTTGCCGGCCAATTTTACGAACCGGTCCGTTTCTCCTGCCATGGCGGAAAGGACCACAACCATCCGGTTGCCCTCACGGCTTCGTTTGACAACCTTGCGGGCCACAGCCTTTATCTTGTCAATGTCCCCAACAGAAGTTCCTCCAAATTTTTGAACAATTAAAGCCATTGGAAACTCCTCTTTTTGCCTCTATTAATATTCTGATTGCCGATCTTGCGAAACGCCGGTAATCATCGACCGGCAGAGAGTTTTAAGCCTTGCTCTTTTCCTGAACAAGATTTTTTTCACAAGCAATTCCCAACTTCATAATTGCATAGGACGAAATATATTACTAACAAGAAAATTCGATATGGACTACTTTTTTTTCGTCCCGTGAATTTAGTACCTTAGTGGTAATTTTCTTATTTTTTATGGCAAGAAATCAAAAAGGTGAAATATTTTTAAATAGTTACACGCAGCTGTTAAGGTACTTATCCAGGACCTTTAAAAAATTCCAGTTTATCTGGGTTAGCGGAC
>JAIWHJ010000273.1:0-3721 GCA_048629695.1 Promethearchaeota archaeon | reverse complement strand
TGAGCGAAGCCACAGGAATAATGAACTATTTCGAGGACTTCGTGAGTGAAGATCGACCGAAGACGACCTGAAGATGAGATGAGAGAATGTGAAGTTATTTTTACGCGAACCCTTAGACCGAGAAAGAGGAAATCGACATGTGCACGGCAACGCGCCTTTTGGATCAGGAATTCACCCAGGAAACCTGTTATGAACTTTTGCCTGAATGGAAGGGCATTGATGTCCGTATCACACAGCTAAGCGGCGGGATAACCAATAAACTGTACCGGATTCAGTCGGAAAAAGGCGACTACACCGTTCGGATCTACGGTGATAAGACCGATCTTTTTATCAACCGCGACAATGAGGCCCATGCCCAAACGGAGATGGCAAAAATAGGCGTGTCTTCCAACATCGTTAAATACATGCCCGAAAAAGGGGTCACCATCGTGGAGTTCATCGGAGATTCGATTGTCCTGACTAACGATCACTTTTTGGATAAATCGCTGTATCCGAAAATCGTTGATCCGATTCGCAAAATCCATGAGAGCGGTGTAAAACTGAAGAAAATTTTCAACCCCCTGGTTGAAGTGAGAAAAATGGCAGCGATACTTGCCGATCTAAATGTTGCGTATGCGGAGTTCGACATCGCCGGCACCATCGAACGGCTGGACAAGCTGACACAGATTATCAACATTCCGGAGAATGAATACACGGCCTGCCATAACGACCTGCTGGCCGATAATTTTATTCTGATCAATGAGGAAGCGCTGCCACGGTACGACTCTCCCATGTATATCATCGACTGGGAGTATGCCGGGATGGCGCCGAGATACTACGATATTGCCGATATGTTCCAGGAGATCCTGGTTCCTCGCCAGGCGGAAAAGGGGATTGTCAAAGCGTACTGTAACGGTGAGGATTTTGATCGCGAGCTGTATTTAATAGATCTGTTCAAACCGTTTCCGGATATTTACTGGTTTCTGTGGAGCCTGATCCAGTTAAACATTTCAAAAATTGAATTTGATTACTACAATTACGGCAAGATCAAATATGATAATGCAATAGAGAATCTGAAGTTTATTAAAAAGGAATACGGTGTTGTGGTTTAACATTAATTCCAACGCTAAGTGTTGGGGTCACTGGAGGCAAATGGATATCCCCGATCCTTAATTTTCTCTTCCCAAAACTTCTTTTCCTTTTCTCGCCAATCGGTCCCGCCAAACTTACTATCGTAGAAGCTGCCCAGCCTATCGAACCATCTAATCCAGGGGCTCTTTTTCTTTTCCATTGCCTCAATGACGTCTGCAACGAACACCTCGATGTTTTTCATTTCATCTTTTGGCGCGTAATAGGCAGCGCCATCTTTGGCAGATTTTTTGAGGTTTTCCTCGGATAGTCCGTGGGCCGTGAGCATAAGGGCAGGAACGTTCCTCTCGTTGGCGATTTTCAAGAGGTCAAATCCTTTTACGCCCATAATGTCAAGGACGGCAAGGTCATAGTCGTTCTCTTCGAGCAGCCGTTTTCCTTCCTCAAAGGACAAGGCCGTATCGATCTTGCAGATTTCAAGCAGGTCAATCAGGCCATCAAGGACGTCCTTTTCATCATCTACGATGAGGATTTTTTTCCCGGCAATAATTTTTTCAGTGTCCATAAAATATGCTCCTTGTGTTCAGATCTATACTAAATACAATGTTTCGTTCAGAATGGCAACCTTCAGCTGGGTTTTATCTTTTGCTCTTCAGCCTCCTCGGGCCGTTTGAATGCGGAGCCTATTCGGCCTATGTCAGAATAACATGGTGAAAAATAAAAGGGGATTCAGCGCGAATGTTAAATTTTGGTTAGGAAACAGATTTTTGTTGACAAGAATTCGGTTTTCCTATAAATTACGAATAAAGATGTCTATACATCTACAACAATAGACATCTGGGCCGTTAAGGCAGGAATAAAAGCAATGAAAACGGCGGCTTCCCGGGTTTGATGAGGGAGGAGACCAACCAACGGCAAACGGAGTATTTTGTACGGACAGCACGTCACATTGGAGGCACAAATGAAATTTCCTATTGATCTGGGCGCATTCAAAGCACTGAAATTCTCAACGTCCCGAAGCGAACTCACCGATGAACAAGCAAAGCAGTTGCGGGCAAACATCGAGGTGGTCCGTGACAGCATCGTCTTTTTTACCGCCTATGCCAACACCAAGGGCCTGGGCGGCCATACGGGCGGCGCCTATGATATCGTTCCGGAGCTTTTAATTATCGACGGCTTCATGAAAGGGAGCGATATGGTTTATCCCGTGTATTTCGACGAGGCCGGTCATCGGGTAGCCATCCAGTATATGATGGCGGTGCTCAACGGCTACAAACCTCCCAACTCGCTGCTGCATTATCGCGAATTCGGCAGCGGTCTTTACGGCCACCCCGAAAGGGATGACGGCCAGGGCGTATTTTTCAGCTCTGGACGGCTGGGCCACATGTGGAGCTATGTCAACGGTGTGGCTACGGCCAACCCGGATAAAACCGTGGTCATGTTCGGCAGCGACGGCTCCCAGCAGGAAGGCGGCGATGCCGAGGCCGCCCGGTATGCCGTTGCGCAGAAGCTCAACGTCAAACTGCTCATCGACGACAATGACGTGACCATCGCCGGACATCCCAGCGACTATATGAAGGGGTTCTCCGTCGAAGGCACGCTGAAAGGTCATGGCGTTCGGGTGGATACCGGCTACGGCGAGAGCCTGTCGGCCTTGTATCAACGGATTCAAAAGGCACTGATCACCGACGGACCAGTGGCGTTGATCAATAAAAGAAAAATGGCCGTGGGCATTCCGGGAATCGAAGGATTACCAAAAGGACACGACGTCATTCCCGTTGATTTTGCCATCACCTACCTGAAGGAAAAGGGGTGGCAGGAGGCGGTAAAGGTTCTGGAATCTTCAGCCAAACAAACGTCAACCGCCGTGTATCTCGGCAGTACCAAGGACAAGGCGAAAAACCGGGACAATTTCGGAAAGATCGTTTGCGATATCCTCGAGCAGATGCCGGACCGAAAATCCAGGGTGCTTGTGGTGGATTCGGATCTTGAAGGTTCCTGCGGGCTGCACCATATCCGGAAAACCTTTCCCGAGGTCTACGTGAACGCCGGGATCATGGAACGGAACAATTTCTCCGTGGCCGCCGGCTTCGGTGCGGAAAAAGGCAAACAGGGAATATTCGGAACCTTTTCCGCGTTTCTGGAGATGGTCGTCTCTGAAATTACCATGGCCCGTTTGAACCGGGCCAATGTGCTGGCCCATTTTTCCCACGCCGGGGTGGATGACATGGCGGACAACACCTGTCATTTCGGCATCAACAATTTTTTCGCCGACAACGGCCTGCCGGAAAACGACAAAACCCGTTTGTACTACCCCGCGGATTCCAACCAGATGCGGGCGATCCTCGAGACCGTTTTCAATGACGAGGGTCTTCGTTTCGTGTTTTCCACCCGATCCGCAACCCCCTTTATTCTGGATGAAGACGGGGAGGCGTGTTTCGGCGGCAGCTATGCATTCATGCCCGGCAAGGATGAGGTCATCCGGGAAGGAGATCAGGGATATATCATCTCCTACGGCGAGATGCTGTACCGCTGTCTTGACGTGGTGGAACGCCTGCGGGCCGATGGCGTCCGTGTGGGTCTGATAAACAAGCCGACCCTGAATGTCGTCGATGAAGCCATGATGGAACAGCTTATTGGCGGCGGATTCGTT